>NZ_LGQU01000003.1:0-176510 GCF_003115935.1 Azospirillum sp. TSH20 | reverse complement strand
TCGGCGGGAAGGCGCCGGCAGCCCCGCCGATCACGATGTTCTGCGGGGTCCGGCGCTTCAGCCACATGGTGTAGACGAAGATGTAGAAGCCGATGGTGACCGCCAGCAGCGCCGCCGCCGTCCAGTTCACCGCCAGCCCCATCACCACCACAGACAGAACCGACAGGGTGACGCCGAAGCCCAGCGCCTCCGCCGGTTCGACCCGGCCCGACGGGATCGGCCGCTTCACCGTGCGGGTCATCACCGCGTCGATGTCGCGGTCGTACCACATGTTGATGGCGCCCGACGCGCCGGCGCCGACGGCGATGCACAGGACGGCGACCATCGCCAGGAAGGGGTGGATGTGGCCGGGCGCCAGCACAATGCCGGCCAGCCCGGTGAAGACCACAAGCGACATGACCCGCGGCTTGAGCAACTCGATGAAGTCACCGGCCGACGCCCCTCCGGTGTGGTTGAGCGTCAGTTCGTTCGTCACGTCCGTCATATCATGTCCTTGTCTTCTAACCCCGGGTCCGTCACCCCGGCGCCCTCAACACCGGCGCCCATTTTCGGGCTGCTCGGCTCTGTCCTTTTGATCGGTCGGGCGCCTCCTCGCGGCGACGCCCGCCCGTTAGCATGCTTACTTCACCTGCGGCAACGTTTCGAACGCATGGAACGGAGGCGGCGAGCTGACCGTCCACTCCAGCGTACCGGCCTGCGGCCCCCAATAGGCGCCCGGCACCCGTTCACCGCTGCGCAGGGTCTTCCAGGCGATCCACACGAACAGCAGCGTGGAAGCGAAGGAGATGTAGGCGCCCAGCGACGAGATCATGTTCCAGCCCCAGAAGGCGTCCGGGTAGTCCGGGATGCGGCGCGGCATGCCCGACAGGCCCAGGAAGTGCTGCGGGAAGAACACCAGGTTGACGCCGAGGAAGGTGGTGTAGAAATGGACCTTGCCCCAGAACTCCGGATACTGGCGCCCCGACATCTTGCCGATCCAGTAGTACCAGCCGGCGAAGATCGAGAACACGGCACCCAGCGACAGCACATAATGGAAGTGGGCCACGACGTAGTAGGTGTCGTGCATATAGTTGTCGAGACCGCCGTTCGCCAGCACCACGCCGGTGACGCCGCCGACGGTGAAGAGGAAGATGAAGCCCAGCGCCCACAGCATCGGCACCCGGAATTCGATCGACCCGCCCCACATGGTGGCGATCCAGGAGAAGATCTTCACGCCGGTCGGCACCGCGATGATCATGGTGGCGGCGGTGAAGTAGGCCTTGGTATCGACGTCCAGCCCGACCGTGTACATGTGGTGCGCCCACACGACGAAGCCGACCACGCCGATGGCGACCATGGCGTAGGCCATGCCGAGATAGCCGAACACCGGCTTCTTGGAGAAGGTCGACACGATGTGGCTGATGATGCCGAAGGCCGGCAGGATCATGATGTAGACTTCGGGGTGGCCGAAGAACCAGAACAAATGCTGGAACAGGATCGGGTCGCCGCCGCCTTCGGGATTGAAGAAGGTCGTGCCGAAGTTGCGATCGGTCAGCAGCATGGTGATGGCGCCGCCCAGCACCGGCACCGCCAGCAGCAGCAGGAAGGCCGTCACCAGCATCGCCCAGACGAACAGCGGCATCTTGTGCAGCGTCATGCCGGGCGCGCGCATGTTGAAGATGGTGGTGATGAAGTTCACCGCGCCGAGGATCGAGCTGGCGCCGGCCAGATGCAGGGCGAAGATCGCCATGTCGACCGATGGCCCGCTGTGACCCAGCGTCGATGACAGCGGCGGGTAGATCGTCCAGCCGGTTCCGGCGCCGGTGCCGACGAAGGCGGAGCCCAGCAGCAGCAGGAAGGCCGGCACGATCAGCCAGAAGCTGATGTTGTTCATGCGCGGGAAGGCCATGTCGGGCGCGCCGATCATCAGCGGCACGAACCAGTTGCCGAAGCCGCCGATCAGCGCCGGCATCACCACGAAGAACACCATGATCAGGCCGTGCGCCGTGATCAGCACGTTCCACATCTGGCCGTCGGAGACGAACTGCAGCCCCGGCGACTGCAGCTCCGCCCGCATGATGACGGAGAACAGGCCGCCGATCAGCCCGGCGATGACCGAGAAGATCAGATAGAGCGTGCCGATGTCCTTGTGGTTGGTCGAATAGAACCAGCGCTGCACGAAGCCGGGGACGTGATGATCGTCATGCCCGTGCCCATGATCGCCAGCATGCTCCCCATGTCCCGGTGTGGCGTTTGCCATGTCTCTACCCTTTGTCGCTGTCCCTGGCCGCCGTCCGATCCGGTTCGTTCGGACGTCCGGCGGCTGGGTGGGTTCTTCTTATCGCGTCGTCCCTCTGGCGGGCGTTGCGACGTCCGCTTGTTCGACCCGCGTTTACTCGACCAGCGTGCCGGTCGGGCGCTGCGCCACGTCGCGGTCGCCGTCCTTCGGCGCGAAGGCGGTCTTGGCCTTGGCGACCCAGGCGTCGAACGCTTCACGGGACACGGCTTCCACCGCGATCGGCATGAAGCCGTGGTTGGTGCCGCAGATCTCGGAGCATTGGCCGTAATAGACGCCTTCGCGCTCGGCCTTGAACCAGGTCTCGTTGATGCGGCCGGGAACGCCGTCCTTCTTCAGGCCGAAGGAGGGAACCGCCCAGGAATGGATCACGTCGCCGGCCGTCACCAGCACGCGCACGGTGGTGTTCACCGGAACGACCACGCGGTTGTCGACCTCCAGCAGGCGCTTCTGGCCGGGTTTCAGATCCGTCTCGGGGATCATGTAGCTGGAGAAGGTGATGTTGCCGTGATCGGGATATTCGTAATCCCAGTACCACTGGTGGCCGGTGACCTTGATGGTCATGTCGGCCTGCGGGATGCGTTCCGCCGCATAGAGCAGCTTGAAGGACGGAACGGCGATCACGATCAGGATGATGACCGGAACCACGGTCCAGGCGACCTCGAGCAGCGTGTGGTGCGAGGTCTTCGACGGGACCGGATTCCTCTTCGCGTTGAAACGGACGACGCAATAGGCCAGCAGGCCCGCGACGAGGATCACGATCAGCGTGATGATGACGGTCAGCAGGTCGTTGAACGAGGTCATCAGGTGCTTGACCGGCGAGGCGGAGGGCTGCATGCCCATCTCCCACGGCCGCGGCTCGTTCGCCAGGGCGGTCGTCACGCCCCAGCCCCCTACCATCGACAGCACAGCCGCCAGGCCGGCGGCGTACAGGCTTTGCCTTCTCATCCCCAACCCCTTCTTAGCCGCGACGCTCGTCATGGCACGCGGTCGTCTCTTCCCGCCGACGCTCCCTCCGCCCTGTTGGTCCGGACCGTTTTCTGTTCGCGCGGTCCATGGTTGGGCTTATCAGCGAACGCCAGTTTATGCAGGGATCACGCCATCTTAGCGCGACATATACCCGCAGCCGGAGCTTATCCCCGCGCCCCGCTGGGTTACAAGCCTTTCCTCTCTTCCACTGTATGCATAGACTTTTCCTCACATTCGGATGGGCCGTGTGGATAAAGGTTGAGCGCGGATTGTGGTCATGCCATGCGACATTCCGCCGCAGTCCGTTCGACAAGCGGATTTTTGCAGGAATTGGGGCTGGAAAGGATGTGAGGGCGCAGAGACTGCGGCGCGCAGGATTATTGCAGCGCTGGAGCGCGACTCAGTGGGTAAGGATGGGGGAGGTTCGGGCCTCGGGCCAGATGAGCGAAGGTGATAGGCGCTTGCCCCCACCTCGATCCTCCCCCGCTGGGCGGGGGAGGAAGGCCGGTGCTTGTTCGGGAGAGTGGCGGCAGTCCCTCCCCCGCTCAGCGGGGGAGGTTAGGTGGGGGTCTAACTAGCCCGTGAAGAACAGCTAAACTGCTGCAGCCGCGCCCCTCAATGCCCCCCGACCAGCACCTTGCGAATCCGGCGCACGCCCGACCAGACGAAGGCGATGACGATGGGGATCATCACCCCCACCAGCATGTCGGGATCGACCTTGAACCCGAAGCCCTTCAGCCCCTTCGCCGCATAGCCGACGATGCCGACGAGGTAATAGCTGATCGCCACCACCGACAGCCCCTCGACCGTCTCCTGCAGGCGCAGCTGCAATTGCGCACGGCGGTCCATGGATTGGAGCAGTTCGGCGTTCTGCCCCTCCACCGCGATCTCCACACGGGTGCGCAGCAGGTTGCTGGCCCGCGCGACGCGCTGCGACAGCGAATCGAGACGCTGCTCCACCGCCTCGCAGGTGCTGATCGCCGGGTTCAGGCGGCGATCCATGAACTCCTGGATGGTCTGCAGCCCTTCGATCCGGATCTCGCGCAGTTCCTCGATTCGCCGCTCCACCAGCTCGTAATAGGCGCGGGCGGCGCCGAATCGATAGGCGGTCTCTGCGGAGATCTGCTCGGTCTGGGCCGCCAGCAGGGTCAGGCGGTCCAGCAAGTCACGCTCGTCCTGCAGGTCGCGCAGGCTGGCGATGCGGGTGGTGACGTCGGACAGCCCGGCCTCGATCGGGCCGATGCGGGGCAGCACGCCGCGCGCCATCGGCAGGGCCAGCAGGGCCAGCACGCGATAGGTCTCGATCTCCAGCAGCCGCTGGACGACGCGGCCGGTCTGGCGCGGAGTCATCGAATGGTCGGCAACCAGCATCCGGGAGAATCCATCGCCATGGATGCGGAAGTCGGTCCAGGCGGTCGCCGACCGGCCGGCGATCCGCGACCCGACATAGCTCTCCGACCCGAACATTGCCGCCATCATGTTGGGGGACGGCTCCGGCTGGTCGGGGGAGAGCACGGCGACGTGGATGCCGACCAGCAGTTCGCCCGGCAGCCCGGCCAGCCAGTCGCGCGGCAATGCGTGCAGCGCCGGTTCCAGGAAAGGATCAGCCAGGGAGCCTGCCGGCATGGCGCTGGGGCGGAAGACCGTCCAGGTCGAGAACTCTGTATGCCGCTCCCACTTCAGATGGAAGCTGCCGAAGGACGCGCTGTGGTGGGTGGCGCCCTGCGGCGGGCGGACCACGCCGGCCCAGTCGCACAGCGCCTCCAGGTGGCGGCGGTCGGCCTCCGCCGCGCCCTCCCCCGACAGCATCGCCAGCATGGTGGCGCGCACCGGCGCGGTCAGCGATTCGGGCGGCCGGGCATGGACCTCGTTGGTCAGAGTCTGCCGCAGCGGATGGTCCCGCAGCGGACGCGGCCCGGTCATGCCGGCACCGGTTCCGGAGGCGCCGGCGCGGTTGAGGCTATCCGTGGTCGTCCGCACCGCTCCGTCGCCCATGCTTTCCTCCGCCATCCCAGCACCGTACCGTGAGGTTACACAATCCGGCATCGGCGAACTTGCCGGATCGCGCCAGCGTCGCCACACTATAGTCAGTCCGTTAGAACACATCGTACGGCGCGGCGCGAGACCGCCCGCCATGACATTGTGTCCTACCATGGAACAAGGCCGGCACAAGCCATCAGGCCGGGCAGACCGGGTTCCGCCCCATCACAGGTTCGGAGTTTTCATGAGCGCGCTTGCCGTCACCGACGATCTCTTCTTCAACCGCGCCGGCATGGACCGCGCCCGCGTGGAAGGCGTCGTGCAGGACGCCCTGCACAGTGCCGACGATGGGGAGCTCTATCTTGAATACGCCCAGAGCGAGTCGCTGGGCTGGGACGATGGGAAGCTGAAATCCGCCAGCTTCGACACCACCCAGGGATTTGGCCTGCGCGCCATCGCCGGCGAGGCGACCGGCTACGCCCACGCCAGTAACCTGTCGGAAGAGGCGATCCGCCGTGCCGCCGCCACCGTGCGCGCCGTGCAGGCCGGCCACACCGGCACGCTGGCGGAGCCGCCGGCCGGCACCAACCGGGCGCTCTACATCCCCGACAACCCCCTTCACCTCGTCCCCTTCGAGGAAAAGGTGAAGCTGCTGGCCGACATCGACGCCTATGCCCGCGCCAAGGACGAACGGGTGCGGCAGGTCAGCTGCTCGATCAGCGGCGAATGGCAGGCGGTGCAGATCATGCGCGCCGACGGCGTGCGCGTCGCCGACCTGCGCCCGCTGGTCCGGCTGAACGTCTCCGTCGTGGTGGCCGAGGGCGACCGGATGGAGACCGGCGGCTATGGCGGCGGCGGCCGCGTCACCTACGAACACTACATCCAGCCGGAAACCTGGCGCGGCTTCGTCGACGAGGCGCTGCGGCAGGCGCTGGTCAACCTCGCCTCCGTCCCCGCTCCGGCCGGCGAGATGACGGTGGTTCTGGGCAGCGGCTGGCCCGGCATCCTGCTGCACGAGGCCATCGGCCACGGGCTGGAGGGCGACTTCAACCGCAAGAAGACCTCCGCCTTCTCCGGGCTGATGGGCCAGCGCATCGCCGCCCCCGGCGTCACCATCGTCGATGACGGCACCATCGAAAACTCGCGCGGCTCCATCAGCGTCGATGACGAGGGCACCCCCGGCCAGTGCACCACGCTGATCGAGGACGGCATCCTGGTCGGCTTCATGCAGGACCGCATGAACGCCCGCCTGATGGGCATGCGCCCGACCGGCAACGGCCGGCGCCAGAGCTTCGCCTACAACCCGATGCCGCGCATGACCAACACGGTGATGCGCAACGGCAACCACACGCCGGAAGAGATCATCGCCTCCGTCAAGAAGGGCATCTATGCCAAGAACTTCGGCGGCGGTCAGGTTGACATCACCAACGGCAAGTTCGTCTTCTCCGCCAGCGAGGCCTACCTGATCGAGGACGGCAAGCTGGGTCCCGCCGTGAAGGGCGCCACCCTGATCGGCAACGGGCCGGACAGCCTGACCAGGGTCTCTATGATCGGCAACGACAGCCGTCTCGACCCCGGCGTCGGCACCTGCGGCAAGGACGGCCAAGGCGTGCCGGTCGGCGTCGGCCAGCCGACGCTGAAGCTGGAAGGCCTGACCGTCGGCGGCACCGCCGCCTGACGCCCGAGGGCATCCCCACTCCCGTGCCTTGAAGAGGGGTCGGACCGTAGATGCGGTCCGGCCCCTCTTCGCATTTCGGGCTTGGAGCGGCCGATTGCATGGGTATCGTCCTTTGGAAGATTTTCAACCTTCCGGATCGGATGATTGCCCATGCATTCGCTTTCGCGCATCTTCAAGTCCGCAACACTCGCATTGGGACTGGCGCTTGTCTCGGCGCTGCCGGGAAACGCCCAGACCGCCCCCACCGCCGAGCAGGTGAGCGCCGCCAAGTCCGCCGGCGCCAACGCGGACCAGCTGAACGCCCGGGTGGTGGTGGCGAGCTATTTCTACGCCTCGACCGACCTCACCTCCGCCCGCTACGCCGATGACTCCAAGGGCATCGATTTCTCCAAGCCGCTGGAGGTGATCGATGTCACCGCCGGCACCAGCTGGTACCAATATGTCCGCACCGGCTACGACAGCATCCGATTCGGCAACTTCTTCTCTCCGGTTGTGACGGCGACGCCCGACTGCCTCGGCATCTCCGGCACCGGCCGGGCCGAGTACAAGGCGGTTCTGCCCGCCGGCCAGGGGCTGAAATCGGTCGCCGCCCCCATCGTCGACAGTTGGACCACCCCCGGCACCAGCGTGCAGACCAAGGGCGGCTGCGCCCAGGTCGTGGTGCCGAACACCGTCAAGGCCGGCGTCGCCAGCGGCGGACTGGTTCAGTAGGGTCGTGACCAACCACCGCCGTCGCTGTTCTCCCGATGGCGGCGGAGGTCCAGACTGGCCGCCGCCTTTCGCAACGGAGTCCCGCAATGCCCGACATCGCCACCACGGACGAGCTGTGCCGCCGGATCGCGCAGGCCCAGGCCGGGGTTGCCGCGCTGGCACGGCGGGAGCCGGAGAACAGCTGGCTGACCAGCATCCAGCGCCAGCTCGACTATGTCGGCGGCGCGGCGCGCGACGGAGCCAAGCGGCTGGACCGCGCCGACGAGCTGAATTTCGGCTTGCTCGCCTCCCATTATGTCGACGATGTCGATCCGGCGCTGGCGACCGAACTGCATGCCATCAGCGACGCCGCGCGCCGGTTGTTTGGCGGCTGAGTTGGGTCTGACCGGGGGCTGAACGCGATTTTGTTCTGGCGTTCCCGCCACCCCGCTTCGATGATCGGCCATCCGGACGGCACGGCCGAACCCGTGCCCCTCGAAGAAAACCGATCACGGGAGACGTGCGATGGCGACGGAATCGACTGCTGGCTTGGCCCTGGTTTCCACCTTCTGCCCCGACCGGGTCGGTCTGGTCTCCGGCGTCACCAGCCATCTGTTCGAACAGGGCATCAACCTGCGCGACGCCACCTTCGCTTCGCTGGGCAGCGGTGCGGAGTTCTCCGCCGTTTGCGAACTGCCCGACGGCCTGACTGTGGCGGAGCTTCAGGCCAGTCTGTCGTCCCTGCCCGTCCTGGCCGGTGCCGAAGTGAAGGTCAGCCCCTTCGTCTTCGACCCGCAGCCCGGCCCGCAGGCGCTGATCACCCACCGCGTCGAGGTGTCGGGCGGTGACCAGCCCGGCCTCGTGGCGCGTCTGTCGGAGATCTTCACCCAGTTCGACGCCAACATCGTCCGTCTGGACGCGCAGACCCTGCCCGACCGTGCCGGCGAACGCTACGTCCTACGCTTCTCGGTGTCGATCCCGGCGGAGCGGGCGGAGGTCTGCCTGTCGGCGGTGGCCAACACGGCGGAGACATTGGGGCTGACCTGCCGGACGGAAGCGCTTTGAAGGGGTGCTGTACGCCCCCTCCCCATCCCTCTCCCGCGTTAGCGGGGGAGGGTTAGGGAGGGGGCAATATCTTGCTCCCCACTCACCCATGCAGAACCTTCAGCCCCAAGATCCCGCCGATGATCGCCGCGATGCACAGCATCCGCAGCGCTCCGGCGGGTTCGCCGAACAGCATCATCCCCAGCACCGCGGTGCCGACCGTGCCGATTCCCGTCCACACCGCATAGGCGGTCCCCAGCGGCAGGCTCTTCAGCGCCGCCCCCAGCAGCAGGATGCTTGCCAGCATCGCCGCGGCGGTCAACACGCTCGGAACCAGACGGGTGAAGCCTTCGGTGTATTTCAGGCCGACGGCCCAGCCGATTTCGAAAAGACCGGCGAAGAACAGCGTGACCCACGCCATGACGGTACCTCCGTCTTGGAATGGCGGGGTCGTCCCCACCCGGATACCCTCTGCGATCGGCGGGGTCGTCCCCGCGGGCCAGACCGCAGATAGGACAGGCTGTCCGCGGGGTCAAGGCACGCAGCCAAGGTTGCATCACCGTGCCGGCCCGTGCAGGATGGGGTTCCTGAATGGTTCCCCCTTCGCCGCTGGTGGCGCTGGGGGCTTTCGACATTGGACAGCAATGACCGAAAACGGCAACCCCCCGGCTTCCAAGACACAAGCTCCCGAGAAGGCCGAATCGCTTGAAAACCGACGCAAGCGCCTGCGCTTCCGCTCCTGGCACCGCGGCACGCGCGAGATGGACCTGCTGATGGGCAGCTTCGCCGACGCCCATGTCGGCGACTTCGACCACGCCATGCTCGACCGATTCGAGGCGCTGCTGGAGCTTGGCGATCCCGACCTCTATGACTGGATGTCGGGACGGGAGCCGGTGCCGGCCGAGCATGACAATGACGTGATGCGCCTGTTGACGGCATTCCGTTACACACCACGTCAAGGGTCCTGACGGAGCCGCGGCCAACAAGGCTCCCCGACAAGCACTCCCCTTCTCCGAGGCATCCTCCTTTGGTCAGTTACGATCTCCAGCCCGGCCGCGCCGGCCGTCTCCTGATCGGCGGCGCGCCCGAGGGTCATGACGCCCGCATTCTGGCGGAGCTTGCGCAGAAGGCCGGGGCCTATGGCCTGCTGCATGTGGCGCTGGACGACACGCGCTGTGCCCTGCTGGCGGAGGCGCTGGCCTTCTTCGCGCCGAAGCTGGAGGTGCTGACCTTCCCGGCCTGGGACTGCCTTCCCTACGACCGGGTGTCGCCGAACGGCGGCATCGTCGCCCGCCGCATCGACACTCTGACCCGTCTGATCGCAAGGCGCGAGGCGGCGTCGAACCGCGACGGACTGGCGCCGCTGATCGTGTTGACCACCGTCAACGCCGTGGTGCAGAAGGTGCCGCCGCGCAGTGCCTTCAAGAACGCGGTCTTCTCGGCCAAGCTGCGCGACCGCATCGACCTGGAGAAGCTGCAGCGCTACCTCGCCGGCAACGGCTACACCCGCGCCCAGACGGTGCGGGAGCCGGGCGAGTTCGCGGTGCGCGGCGGCATCGTCGACCTGTTCCCGCCGGGCACCGAGGAGCCGCTGCGCCTCGACCTGTTCGGCGACGAGCTGGAGGGGGTGCGCGCCTTCGACCCCATGACCCAGCGCACCACCGACAAGCGCGACAAAGTCGAGCTGAAGCCAATGTCGGAGGTGTTTCTGGACGAGGCCGGGATCGCCCGTTTCCGCTCAGGCTACCGCGAACTGTTCGGCGCGGTGACCGACGACGATCCGCTTTATGAGGCGATTTCCGCCGGCCGGTCCTATGGCGGGATGGAGCACTGGCTGCCGCTGTTTCATGAGAGCATGGACACGGTGCTGGATTACCTGCCGCGCGGCATCGTCAGCCTGGACCATCAGGCCAACGAGGCCCGCGACGCCCGCATCGCCCAGGTGGTCGATTTCCACGCCTCCCGCGATTCGATGATGACCATCGAGAAGCGGGCGGGATCGCCGGTCTACAAGCCGGTGCCGGTCGCCTCGATGTTCCTCGACGCCACCGTCTGGGACGCGCTGATGGCGGAGCGCGCGGTGGCGCAGCTCCAGATCTTCTCCACGCCCCCCGGCATCAAGGGCACGGTCGATGCCGGCGGCAAGCGCGGCCACGACTTCGCCGAGGAGCGCAACCGCCCCGACGTGAACGTCTTCGACGCGGTGAAGGACCATATCCGAGCGCTGCGCGCCGACGGGCGGCGGGTGCTGATCGCCGGCTATTCCGCCGGATCGCGCGACCGCCTGTCCAACGTGCTGGCCGACCACGGGATCCCCGGCCTGGAGCCGGCGGAAAGCATGGAGGATGTGCGCCGCTTCGACCGCGGCATCATCGGCACCATCGTGCTGGGGATGGAGCATGGCTTCACCTCCCCCGACCTCGCCGTCATCACCGAACAGGACATATTGGGCGACCGTCTGGTCCGCCCGGCCAAGAAGAAGCGCAAGGCCGCCAACTTCATCGCCGAGCATTCGGCCCTGCATGAAGGCGACATCGTCGTCCATATGGACCACGGCATCGGCCGCTATGACGGGCTGGAGACGCTGGAGGTCACCGGCGCCCCGCACGACTGCCTGCGCATCATCTACGAGGGCGGCGACAAGCTGTATGTCCCCGTCGAGAACATCGAGGTGCTGTCGCGCTACGGCTCCGAGGACGCCAACGTCCAGCTCGACAAGCTGGGCGGCGCCGGCTGGCAGGGCCGCAAGGCGCGGGTCAAGAAGCGCCTGAAGGACATGGCGGAAGCCCTGCTGAAGATCGCGGCGGAACGCATGCTGAAGAAGGCCGATCCGGTGCTGACCCCGGAAGGCGTCTATCAGGAGTTTGCCGCCCGCTTCCCCTATCCCGAGACCGACGACCAGCTGAAGGCGATCGAGGACATCTTCACCGACCTCGGCAGCGGCCGGCCGATGGACCGTCTGGTCTGCGGCGACGTCGGATTCGGCAAGACCGAGGTGGCCCTGCGCGCCGCCTTCATGGTGGCGATGAGCGGCAAGCAGGTCGCGGTCGTCGTGCCCACCACCCTGCTCGCCCGCCAGCATTTCCGCACCTTCTCGACCCGCTTCAACGGGCTGCCGGTGCGCGTGGTCCAGCTGTCGCGCATGGTCACCGCCCGCGAACAGACGCTGGTCAAGAAGGAACTGGCGGAGGGCACGGCCGACATCGTCGTCGGCACCCATGCCCTGCTCGCCAAGGGTCTCGACTTCAAGCGGCTCGGCATGGTCATCGTCGACGAGGAGCAGCATTTCGGGGTGAAGCAGAAGGAGCGGCTGAAGGAACTGCGCGCCGACATCCATGTGCTGACGCTGACCGCCACGCCGATCCCACGCACGCTGCAGATGGCGCTGTCCGGCGTGCGCGAGCTGTCGCTGATCGCCACCCCGCCGGTCGACCGTCTGGCGGTGCGCACCTTCGTCCTGCCCTACGACCCGGTGGTGATTCGCGAGGCGATCCTGCGCGAGCATTACCGCGGCGGCCAGACCTTCTATGTCTGCCCGCGCATCGAGGATCTGGCGAAGGTGGCCGAGCGGGTGCGCGATCTGGTGCCGGAGGTCAAGATCGTCACCGCCCACGGCCAGATGCCGGCCAGCGAGTTGGAAGACGTGATGACCGCCTTCGACGAAGGCAAGTTCGAGGTCCTGCTCGCCACCAACATCATTGAAAGCGGCCTGGACATCCCCAACGCCAACACGCTGATCGTCCATCGCGCCGACCTGTTCGGACTGGCCCAGCTCTACCAGATCCGCGGCCGCGTCGGCCGGTCGAAGAAGCGCGGCTATGCCTATCTGACCTATGCCCCGAACAAGCCGCTGAACGCTACCGCCCAGCAGCGCCTGCACGTCATCGAAACGCTGGACAGCCTGGGCGCCGGCTTCCAGCTTGCCAGCCACGACATGGACATCCGCGGCGCCGGCAACCTGCTGGGCGAGGAGCAGTCGGGTCAGGTGCGCGAGGTCGGTGTCGAGCTTTACCAGCAGATGCTGGAGGAGGCGGTCGCCAACGCCCGCGCCGCCATGCAGGAGGGTGCCGTCGCTGCTGCGGCGGCGCAGGAATGGGTGCCGCAGATCAACCTCGGCACGCCGGTGCTGATCCCGGAAAGCTACGTCCCCGACCTGACGGTGCGTCTGTCGCTCTACCGCCGCATCGCCGATCTGGTCGACCGGGCCGAGGTGGACGGCTTCGCCGCCGAACTGATCGATCGCTTCGGCAAGCTGCCCGAGGAGGTCGAGAACCTGCTGGACGTCGTCACCATCAAGCGCTGGTGCAAACAGGCCAACATCGACCGGGTCGATGCCGGGCCGAAGGGGCTGGTCCTGGCCTTCCACGACAATTTCTATGCCGAGCCGGCCAAGCTGCTGACCTACATCGCCCAGCATCTGACGTTGATGAAGCTGCGGCCGGACCACAAGCTGGTCTATATCCGCGAATGGCCCGACCCGCAGGCCCGCGTGCGCAGCGTGCAGAAGCTGGTGAAGGATCTGGCGGAGATGGCGTCGGGCGGCGGCGTGCCGCGTGGCGAAACCCCGCCGCCGCCCCCTCCCCCGCCGCCGCCCAAGCCGACCGGCGCCAAGATCGCCTCGCGTTTCGGCACGCCGTCGCGCTTCGGCCGCCCGACCGGACGGCGCTGAAATGGATGAACTGATTCGGAACGCCTCGCTCGCCCGCCGGCTGGCGATTGGCGACCGGCGGACGGTGGGCGACGCCCCTTCCGTCGCCGACGAGGTGTCGGCCGACCGCGGCAAGCTGGCGGAGCTGGTCGGCTGCCTGTTCGACCGCAACGCCAGCGTGCGCATGCGCGCCGCCGACGCGCTGGAACGGGTGTCGCGCGGCAATCCCGGCTGGCTCGACCCTTATGTCGAACATCTGCTGACCGACGCCGTCGCCATCGAGCAGGCGGAGGTGCGCTGGCACCTTGCCCAGATCGTGCCGCGCCTGACCATGACGGAGGAGCAGCGCCACCGCGCCGCCGTCCTGCTGGCCGACTGGTTCGAGAACAGCCCCAGCCGCATCGTCCAGACCAGTGCGTTGCAGGCGGTGGTCGATCTGGCCGAGTCGGACGCCGGCCTGCGCGCCACCTCGGCGGAGATGCTGGGCCGCGCCATGCGCTCCGGCGTGCCGTCGCTGGCCGCCCGCGCCCGCCGCATCCTGAAGCCCTTCGAGGTGGACGAGGCGACGCTGACAGCAGCATTGGTGCGCGAGCAGACCGGCTTGACCCTGACGATCCTGCCCGACCGTCTGGCGGTGGCGCAGCTTCCGCCCGGCAGCGGCCTGCCGGACTGGCTCGACTGGACCGACCCGCTGGTCGGCGCCACCCGGACGGGAGAGGAACTGTCGATCCTCTGCCGCGAGGATCGGGTGCCCGAGGGCGTCAAGGCCGAACGCGGCTGGCGCGCCTTCCGGGTGGAGGGGGTCGTCGATTTCTCGCTGTTCGGCATTCTGGCCCGCATCGCCGTGCCGCTGGCCCAGGCGCACCTGCCGATCTTCGCAATTTCCACCTACAACACCGATTATGTGCTGGTCCGCGCCGACGATCTGGACAAGGCGGCGGACGTGCTGGCGCTGAGTTGCACGGTGAAGCGGTAGGACGCTCGCCGACGCCACTTGCCCCCACCCCATCCCTCCCCCGCTAACGCGGGAGAGGGGGCATGACGCTTGTCAGAGTAACTGAAATGCAGAGCAGCGGAGTTCCCTCTCCCTCGAAGAGGGGGAGGGTTAGGGAGGGGGCAAAACTTTTCCTTTAAGTCCCGCCGCCCTCACGCTGGCTCCGCTCGATGATCTCCTCCCGCTCTCCCATCTCCTCCCACTTCTGCTGAACGGGCTTGTCGGGATCGCCCGACGCCTTGCCGGTCTTGTCGACCAGCTTGTCCTCGATTCGCTGGGCGGCGTCCGACGGCGCGTCGGAGGTCACGGATTTGGAGCGGTCCTGGTCGGCCATGATGGCGGTCTCCCGAAAAGATGGTTGACCACCAAAACACTCACGGCCCGACAAAGTTCACGGCGTCGATCGGAACGCCTCGGCCAGTCGGTCCACCAGGGCATCGGCCTCCGCCGCCTCATACGGTTCGGCATGGCCGGACCCCCACACCGGACCCGGCCATGCCGGATCGCCCCGCGTCCGCCCGATCACATGGACGTGCAGCTGCGGCACCATGTTGCCCAGCGCCCCGACATTCATCTTGTCGGGCGCGAACAGCCGCTCCACCACGCGGGACGCCTGCGCGATCTCGCGCATCAGCGTCGCCTGATCGACTTCCTCCAGCCGGTGGATCTCCACGGCCCCCTCGCGCATCGGCACCAGGATCAGCCAGGGCCACAGCCGGTTGTTCATCAGCAGCACCCGGCTCAGCCCCAGATCGGTCACAGGGCGGGTGTCGGCCCGTAGCCGTTCGTTAAGGGAAAACATGCTTCACTCCATTCATTGCCTGCGCCGGGTGCCGCCGGAGGAATAAACCGGTGGCTGCCCTGTTATAGCCGGCAGTGGCGGGGCAACCGCGAAGCTTGTATAGATTGCCGTGCGCGCCGGGCATACGGCGCAGCGGCATTCGTTGGACGATTGTAGAGTTCGGTCCGAGGACATGGTCGGGGCGGCAACGGTCCCCTTGCGCCATATCCACGGGCCGTATCCATGTTTTCTGGTGCGGCGAGCGAGAACGACCCACATGCGCAAATCGGCCTTTGCGGTTCTGATCCTGGTGATCCTCGGCAACATCGCCTTCTGGGCGCTGTGGAACCGACCGGTGGACGAGCGGTCCTGGGCGGGCGCCATCACCGGCGTCGCCTATACCCCCTTCCACTCGGACAAGAGCCCGTCGAAGGGCGACAAGGCGTCCGCCGAGGACATCGAACAGGACATGGACGCGCTGGAAGGCGCGGTAAAGGCCGTCAGGACCTATTCGACCACCGACGGCTCCGAAATGGTGGCGGCCATTGCCGCCAAGCACGGGCTGCCGGTCACCGCCGGCGCCTGGACGACCGGAAAGCCGGAGATCGACGAGCCCGAACTGGCCGGCCTGATCAAGCTGGCCCGCGCCAACAGCAACGTGCGCCGCGTCCTGGTCGGCAACGAGGCGATCCTGCGCGCGGACCTGACCGTCCCGCAGGCCATCGAATACATCAAGCGGGTGAAGAAGAAGGTCAACGTCCCGGTCTCCATCGCCGAGCCGTGGCACGTCTGGCTGAAGAATCCCGAATTGGCCGACGCGGTCGACTTCCTCGCCGTCCATCTGCTGCCCTATTGGGAAGGCGTGCCGGTCGACCAGTCGGTCGATTACGCCATGTTCCGCTACAACGAGCTGAAGGCGAAGTTCCCGAACAAACACATCCTGATCGGCGAGATCGGCTGGCCGGCCGACGGACCGTGGCGCCGGGGCGCCGAGGCCAGCCAGGTCAATCAGGCCAAGTTCATCCGCAACTTCCTGAACGTCGCCGCCCAGAACAAGCTCGACTACTTCATCATGGAGGCCTTCGACCAGCCGTGGAAGCGGGAGATCGAGGGCACCGCCGGCACCAGCTGGGGCCTGTGGGATTATCAGCGCAACCCGAAGTTCCCGATGATCGGCGGGGTGCACGAGGTCCGCAACTGGGAGATCAAGTGCGCCACCGCCATCGCGCTGGGCTTCCTGCCGCTGGTGTTCTTCCTGTGGCGCCGCAGCGACCTGAAGATCGGCGGCCAGATCTTCTACGGCGCGCTGATCCAGGCGGTGGCCTCCGTCCTTGTCTTCACCGTCAGCGCGGCATCCGCCGCCGGTCTCGCGCTCACCACCGAAATCGCCTGGGGCCTGCTGATCTTCTGCCAGCTGGTGCTGTTCGCGGTCATGCTGATCGACGGCATGGAGCTGACGGAGGTCGTCTGGCAGCACAAGTTCAAGCGCAAGTTCATCCCCTGCTCCGCCGCCCCGCTGCCCAATGCGGCTAAGGTGTCGATCCATGTGCCCTGCTACAACGAGCCGCCGCACATGGTCATGCAGACGCTGGACGCGCTGGCCAATCTCGATTACCCGAACTACGAAGTCCTGCTGCTGGACAACAACACCAAGGACCCGGCCGTCTGGCGTCCGATCGAGGAATACTGCAAGAAGCTGGGGCCGAAGTTCCGCTTCTTCCACCTCGACAACTGGCCGGGCTTCAAGGCCGGTGCGCTGAATTTCGGTCTGGCGCAGACCGCCCCCGACGCCGAACACATCGCCGTCATCGACAGCGACTATCAGGTCCATCCCGACTGGCTGAAGGCGACGATTCCGCACTTCAACCGGCCGGAGGTCGGCTTCGTCCAGTCGCCGCAGGACTATCGCGAGTGGGAACACGACCTGTTCCAGCGCATGACCAACTGGGAATATGCCGGCTTCTTCCACATCGGCATGATCCAGCGGAACGAGCGCAACGCGATCATCCAGCACGGCACCATGACCATCATCCGCAAGTCGGCCCTGGAAAAGGTCGGCCGCTGGGGTGAGTGGTGCATCACCGAGGACGCCGACCTCGGCCTGCGCCTGTTCGAGCATGGCTATGAGGCCGTCTATATGCCGGAGAGCTACGGCAAGGGCCTGGTTCCCGACAGCTTCTCCGCCTACAAGACGCAGCGGTTCCGCTGGGCCTATGGCGCCGTGCAGATCCTGAAGCACCATTGGCGCCAGCTGTCGCCGGGCGCGAAGGAGCTGACGGCCGGCCAGAAGTACCATTTCATCACCGGCTGGCTGCCCTGGTTCGCCGACGCCGCCCACATGATCTTCGGCATCGCCGGCATCATTTGGTCCATCGGCCTGATGGCTTTCCCCAAGTACTTCGAGTTCCCGCCGAACGTCTTCATGATCCCGACGCTCAGCGTCTTCGCCTTCAAGGTCGGCGCTTCGCTCTGGCTCTACGAGGCGCGGGTGAAGTGCGGCTTCTGGGACAAGGTCGGGGCGGCGGTGGCCGGCATGGCGCTGACCCATACGGTCGGCCGCGCCATGTGGCTGGGCATCTTCACCTCCGGCCGGCCCTTCGTCCGTACGCCGAAGTGCGAGAACCAGCCGGCGCTGATGCAGGCCTTCCTGATGGCGCGGGAGGAGTTGGTGCTGCTGGTGTCGCTGTGGGGTGCGGCGCTGGCCATCGTCATGGTCTTCGGCCACGAGAACCGCGACGCCTTCATGTGGTCGGGCCTGCTGGTGGTGCAGTCGCTGCCCTATCTGGCGGCCTTCATCACCGCGCTGATCAACGTCTTCCCCACCATCGGCTTCGGCAAGAGCAAGCCGGAAGCCGCCGACGGCGCCGTGAGTGCCGGGGCCGGCGACTGACCAATGGGGGCCGGCGCTTTCGAATTGACGAAAGCGCCGGCTCTGCCAGACTTGACCGCCAGGGAGAACCAAACCCGGGAGGCGGCTCATGTCCGGCAATCTCACCTCCGGGCGCGGCATCGGCCCGCCGGAGTTCAGCGTCCGCACCACTGCAGGCGTCGAGCGGAGCGGCAACGCCACCGACCGCAACAGCCGCCGCAACCCCCGCCAGGAACGGCACGACCGCGAGCAGGAGCGGCGCGACCACAACCCGCCCAACCCGCAGCGCCGCCGCCTCTATGACCTTCTGTTCGACGAGGTCGACCAGTTCGACGGGTTGGACGAGCGTCAGCGGACAAGGCTGAAGGACAATCTCCGGAGCCATCTGTCCAGCCGAGCACCGCCACCTCCGGCCGCTCCACCCCCGGTCCACCATGACGAAGAGGCGCTGGCCGAAGCCCTGCTGAAGGATCCGGCGGCAGAGGTCCCCGTCGATCCGGAGCACATCGTCCAGGCTGCAATCGCCGCCGCACCGGAGATGGATCCGGAAACCGCGCGGCTGGCCGAACAACTGCGCGACTGCCTATCCCGCAACAGCGACCGCGCGCGCAAGGTGGCGGTCTACCTGCACCTGCTGCTGACGCTGGAGGGAGCCTTCCGGCCGCATATGGTGGTGGATGTGTAGGTGTGGCGTTGGTGAGGTGTTGGCTGGCTGATGCCCCCTCCCCATCCCTCCCCCTCTTCGAGGGAGAGGGGGCAGGACGCTTGGCGACGTAGGTTATTCGTGAAGCCGCGGAGTTCCCTCTCCCACCGAAGGTGGGGGAGGGTTAGGGAGGGGGCATTTGCCTTCCGCAACTCCATACCCCCCAAACAGAAAAGCCCCGCCTCCCTTGCGGAAGGCGGGGCTTTTCAACCCACATACCCTACTAAGCCTCACTCCGGAGTGGAGGCTTCGCCGTCGGCTTCCGGGGTGCCCATCATCGCATCGGCGACCAGACCGGCGTTGCCGCGGATCTTGGCCTCGATCGCGTCGGCCATCTCGGGATTGTTGCGCAGATAGGTCTTGGCGTTCTCGCGACCCTGGCCGATGCGGGTGCCGTCATAGCTGAACCACGCGCCCGACTTGTCGACAACGCCGGCCTGGATGCCAAGGTCGAGCAGTTCGCCCACCTTCGATACGCCCTCGCCGTACATGATGTCGAACTCGACCACGCGGAACGGCGGGGCCATCTTGTTCTTCACCACCTTGACGCGGGTCTGGTTGCCGACGACGGTGTCGCGGTCCTTGATCGAGCCGATGCGGCGGATGTCGAGACGGACGGAGGCGTAGAACTTCAGCGCGTTGCCGCCGGTCGTCGTCTCCGGATTGCCGAACATCACGCCGATCTTCAGGCGGATCTGGTTGATGAAGATCACCAGGCAGTTCGACTTGGAGATGGAGCCGGTCAGCTTGCGCAGAGCCTGGCTCATCAGGCGGGCGTGCAGGCCGACATGGCTGTCGCCCATCTCGCCTTCCAGTTCGGCGCGCGGCACCAGCGCGGCGACCGAGTCGACCACCAGCACGTCGATGGCGCCGGAGCGCACCAGCGTGTCGGCGATCTCCAGCGCCTGCTCGCCGGCATCCGGCTGGGAGATCAGCAGTTCGTCGATGTTGACGCCCAGCTTGCGGGCATAGGACGGGTCGAGCGCGTGCTCGGCATCGACGAAGGCGCAGGTACCGCCGGCCTTCTGGGCCTGGGCGATGGCGTGCAGCGCCAGCGTCGTCTTGCCCGAGCTTTCCGGCCCGTAGATTTCGATGATGCGGCCCTTCGGCAGGCCACCGATGCCCAGCGCGATATCGAGACCCAGGGAGCCGGTGGAGATGACCTCCGTCTCGACCAGGTTCTCACGGGCGCCAAGCTTCATGATCGAGCCCTTGCCGAACGCGCGTTCGATCTGGCTCAGGGCGGCATCGAGCGCCTTCTGCTTGTCCATGGAATCCTTCTCGACCAAACGAAGCTGTGCGGACGACATGCCCGGTACCCCTCTCTTAGAACACACGGTCGGCGCTCTTGCAACGAGGCTGAATGTACTCTCTTCGTTCTCGTTTGCAAGGACTGATGTTGCCTGTGCGTTCCTATTTTACGGGGTATGTCCGGGTATGCCGTTGCGGGCGGAGTCGCCCCTCACCGACCGTCACGGATGACCTCCTTCACCTTGGAGGCCAGCTGTTTCAGCGAGAAGGGCTTGGGCAGGAAATGGGCGACTTCGACGCCGTCGATCTCGCCCAGACGGTCCTCGGCATAGCCGGAGATGAAGATCACCCGCATTTCCGGGCGCAGCTTGCGGACATGGCGGGCGAGCGTCGGGCCATCCATCTGCGGCATCACCACGTCGGTGATCAGCAGGTCGATGGAAGCGCCGTTGGTCTCGATCTGCTGCAGCGCCGCCTCACCGTTCTTGGCTTCCAGCACCTGATAGCCCTTGTTGCGCAGCGCACGGGCGGAGAAGACGCGCACGGCGTCCTCGTCCTCCACCAGCAGGATGGTGCCGGTGCCGGTCAGGTCGCTGCCGCGCCGCTCGCGCGGTTCGGCGGTATCGACCGGGCGCAGTTCGCCCTGGTGGTGCGGCAGCAGGATGGTGAAGGTCGTCCCCTCCCCCACCGCCGAATCGACCAGCACGAAGCCGCCGGTCTGCCGAACGATGCCGTACACCGTCGACAGGCCGAGCCCGGTGCCCGACCCGACCTCCTTGGTCGTATAGAAGGGCTCGAAGATGCGCTGCAGATTCTCCCGCGCGATGCCGCAGCCGGTGTCGATCACCTCAATGGAGACATAGCTGCCGGGCGGGATCGTCTCATGCTCCCGCCGTTCCGGCTGGCTGACGACGTAGTTGGTGGTGTTGATGGTCAGCTTGCCGCCGCCGGCCATGGCGTCGCGGGCATTGACCACCAGATTGATGATGACCTGCTCCAGCTGGTTCTGGTCGACCTTGACCAGCCCCAGGTCGCGGCCGTGGATCATCTTCAGTTCGATGTTCTCGCCGATCAGCCGCCGCAGCAGGTTCGCCAATTCGGCCAGCACATCGGTCACGTTGATGACGCGCGGCTGCAAGGTCTGCTGGCGCGAGAAGGCCAGCAGCTGCCGCACGAGGTTGGCGGCGCGGTTGGCGTTCTGCTTGATCTGCATGATGTCGCTGAAGGACTGGTCGCCCGGCTTGTGCCGCAGAAGCAGCAGGTCGCAGAAGCCGATCATCGCCGTCAGCAGATTGTTGAAGTCGTGCGCCACGCCGCCGGCCAACTGGCCGACCGCCTGCATCTTCTGCGACTGGGCGAACTGCGCCTCCAGACTCTTGCGCTCGGTCATGTCGATGAAGTGCAGGATCAGGCCGACCCCATCCGCCCGACTGCCATCCGCCTTGCCGCCATCCGTGCGGCTATCCGTCCGTACCGGGTTGGCGAGGCGCCGGGCATAGAGCTGGGCCGTCAGTTCCCGCCCGCCGGACAGCCGCACCTCCAGAGGGTGGGCAGGGTCGGCGCCGCCCTGCACGGATTTCAGCCGCGCGGTCACCGCCTCGCGCTCCGCCGGGACGATCAGGTCGGCCATCGGGCGGTTGATGACGCTGCCGGCCTCGCTGCCGATCAGCGCCAGGAAGGCCTCGTTGCATTCGGTCAGCTGGCCGGTCTCGTTGACCAGGGCGATCCCGATCGGCGCGTCTTCGAAAAAGCGCTGGAAGCGCTGTTCGGACTGGCGCAGGGCCTCCTGCCATTCCCGTTCGGGCGACAGGTCGCGCACGACCGACCGGGTGTGGATGGTGCCGTCGTCGGCCCGCACCACGCTCTGCGCCACAGCAACCTGGAAACGCCGGCCGCGCAGCCCCACCATGGTCAGTTCGCCGCGCTGCTCGCCGCCACCGTGATCGAACAGGTCGAAGGGGGCCGCGGAGACCGGGGGCACGGCCAGAATGCCGTGCAGCCGCGATTCGCCGTCGGTCAGATCGCCGGGTGCCGCCTCCAGCCATTGCGCCAGTGTGGCGTTGACGAACAGGAAGTGGCCGTTCTGATCGACCGAGAAGAAGCCGACCGGCGCATGCTCCATGAAGTCGGCCAGCTTGGCCTGCTCGCGCAGCATGACATGCTCAAGCTCCCACCGCGCGGTGATGTCCTCGATCCGCCAATGGACGGAACCGGGGAAGCCGGCGACCGGCTGCCCCTGCACCTTGCGCCATTCCGGCGGGCGGTTGTCCAGCGCCGGGATCGCCAGCTCGGCCGAAGCGGCGGCACCGGCCCTCACCCGCTCGCGCAGGCGGCGGAATTCACGCGCGCTGTCGGGGTCGCCGGAAAACTGGCGCGCCAGGGCGTCCAGCGGCCGTTCGCCGCGGCGCCAGCCCGCGAGTTCGCGGAAGGCGGCATTGACGAACACCACCTCGTCGGCCCCGTCGCAGACCAACTGCCCGGCCGGCATCCCTTCCAGCGCCCCGCTCAGCAGCGCGCCGATCCGCGCCGACCGCCGCACCACCGACACGCTTCGGCCGATCAGCAGCGCCACGCCCGCCGCCGCCAGCCCGGCGCCCAGCCAGCCGACTTCGTCGCGGTCCAGCAGCAGGCCGGCGGCCAGCACCAGCAGCCCGGCCGGCGCCAGCGCATATTGGATGAGCATCAGCACTCCGCCGGACGACGCCCGGTGGTTCGCTGCATTGCGTGCGGTGTCGGCAAGGGAAGTTGTGTCGTCCACCAATACTCCAAACCCCACACGGTCTTCCTGGGAGTTGCCCCGGACCGGATGTTACCGGCCGGGCATCTCCATCACGCCACCTGCGATGGTCGGCCGCTCCACCGGTCCCGTCAACCGTTACGGAGCCGGATCAGTTGCGCAGCGCCCGCCCTTTGAGCTTGAAGACATAGGTAATGACTTCGGCGACCGCCCGATAGTGCTCGGACGGAACTTCTTCGTCGATATCGCAAGCGGCATAGAGCGCACGGGCGAGGGGCGGGTTTTCTATGACCGGAACATTGTTCGATTCGGCGATCTCGCGAATCTTGAAGGCGACCTGGTCGACGCCCTTCGCCAGGACCATCGGCGCGCCCATCTGGGTCGGGTCGTATTTCAGCGCGACCGCGAAGTGGGTCGGGTTGGTGACCACCACGTCGGCGTTCGGCACCGCGGCCATCATGCGCTTGCGCGCACGCTCGAACCGGATCTGTCGGATGCGGCCCTTGACGACGGGATCGCCTTCCTGCTGCTTGTGCTCGTCCTTCACCTCCTGCTTGGTCATCTTCATCTTCTTGTCGAACTGCTGCTTCTGCCACAGGAAGTCCCCGGCGGCGATGAAGGTGAGGACCACCAGGACCCAGATCAGCAGCCGGTGGGCCAGCCCGTCCATCTGCAGCAGCATGGTGACGATGTCGATGCCGATATAGGCCTCGATTCCGCCGAACATCGGCACGAGCGCCATGTAGGCGACGCCACCGACCACCGCCAGCTTGACGATGCTCTTCAGCAGTTCCACCCCCTGGTTGGCCTTGAACATGTTCATCAGGCCGGGCAGCGGGTTCAGCTTGCTGAACTTCGGGGAGATCAGTTCCCAGGAGACGTGGAAACCGGTCTGCCCGATGGTCGACACCACGCCCGCCACCACGAACAGCAGGATGGGCAGCCACAGCGCCCACATGACGTCGCGCATCACCCGGAACAGCAGCGCGCCGACCCCGGCCCTGTCGAAGGTGAACTGGTCCAGATTCTCGAAATAGTAATTCAGCCGGAACACCAGCCCCTTCAGGGTGCCGGGGAGGATGGAGACCAGCACCACCAGCATCGCCGCGACCATCAACCAGTTCGCGGCCTCACGGGTCATCGCGAACTGGCCCTGCTTGTGGGCCTCGTCGAGTTTCTTGGATGTCGGGTCCTCTGTTTTGGAGGACTCGTCCGCCTCTTCCGACACGGGCGTCCCCCCTCTACAGCGGCTTCAGGAATTCGATGAAGGTCGATTCGAAGCGCGACAGCCAGAACAGCATCATCGCGCCCAGCGTCAACGCGAACATGAACAGACCCAGCAGCACTTGGACCGAGGTGAACAGCTGGAACACCTGCACCTGCGGCGCCAGCTTGTTCAGCAATCCCAGCGCCAGCGCGAACAGCATGCCGGTGATCAGGAAGGGGGCGGACATCTGCACCCCCAACATGAAGCTTTTCGAGACCAGCTGCCCGACCACGTTCGCCATGTCGTCGATCGGGATCGCCGCCCCCGGCGTGAAGGTGGCGTAGCTGTCGACCACCGCCATGATCAGCAGATGATGCAGGTCGGTGACGAAAATCAGAAGCAGCCCCAGCCAGCCCATCAGCGAGCCGGGCAGAGAACCCGACGTCGCCAGCGCCGGGTTGAAGATCTGCGCGTTGGCGAGGCCGCTCTGCAGGCTGATGATGGTGCCGGCAACCTCCAGCGCGCCCATCAGCAGCCGGGCGATGGTGCCGAGGAAAATCCCCACCGTCATCTCGCCGGCGGCCAGCACCATCAGTTGGAACGGACTGCCGGGCATCGGCGGCAGCATCGGCCGGATCGCCGGCGCCACCAGCGTGCTGACCGCCAACGCGAACAGCAGGCGCATGCGGGTGGGAACGAAGGCGTCGCCGATGGTGGGCATTACGCTGAAGGCGGTGCCGACCCGCATGAAGACCAACATCCAGACGAAGATCTGCTCGCCCAGAAGCTGCTGCAGGACGTTCATTGGCCCGCCGCGGCCGCGGTCGGCGCCGGGGGCGGTGTCACGCTGGTGCCGGGCGTGAAGGGCGCGCCGCCATTGTCGGTGGCGCCGACGCCGATCGCGACGATGCGGTCGGCGACCTCATGTTCGAAGAAGTCGGTCAGCTTGCCCAGCATGAAGGGCATCAGCAGGATGCTGAGACCGAAGACCAGCAGCACCTTCGGCACCATGGCGAGGGTCTGCTCGCTGATCTGGGTAACCGCCTGGAAGATGGAGATGACGGTGCCGACCGCCATCATGATGACCAGAATCGGCCCGCAGACCATCACCAGCGTGACGATGGACGTGCGGCAGAGTTCGATGACTTCGGTCTCGTTCATGACGACTGGTTCAGAACGGCGGAGGGTGCGGAACGGACGCCGTCACATCGGCATGCGCAGGATTTCCTGATAGGCGTTCAGCACCTTGTCGCGCACGGCGGTGACGGTCTGCAGCGTCACCTCGGCATTGGTCACGGCCTGGACGACGTCGTTCAGGTCCGCCTTGCCGACGGCTGCCATGGCCGACATGTCCTCGCTCTTCTTCAGGGTGCCGATGCTTTCCTTGGCCGCCTGTTCCAGCACGTCGCCGAAGGAGAGGCCGTCGCGCGCGGCCATGCCGGGGCCGGTCGTCTTGGCGGCGGTGGTGGCGTAGGCCGCGGCGGCGTTCAGCGGATTGATCATGGCGGCGATTCCGGTCGGTCGAGAGGTTCAGGAGCGATTGGGCGGGACGAGGTCAGGCACGCAGGATGTCGATGGTGCGGGTCAGCATCTGGCGCGCGGTGTCGATGGCCGACAGGTTGGCTTCGTAGCTGCGCTGGGCCTCGCGCATGTCCATCGCCTCGACCACCGAATTGACGTTCGGCATCAGCACATAGCCGTCGGCGTCGGCCGACGGGTGGGAGGGATCGTAGCGGCGCTGGAAATCGCTCTTGTCCACATCGACCTTGGCGACGCGGACCTTGTCGACGTCCATCGCGCGGTCCAGCTCGTTCTTGAAGATGACCGTCTTGCGGCGGTAGGGCAGATCGCCCGGCGTTTCCGCGGTGGTGTTGGCGTTCGCCAGATTCTCCGAGATGACCTTCAGGCGCGTGCCCTGCGCCTTCATGCCGGAGGCGGAAACCGCCATCGACTTGTAGAGATCCATCGCACCGCCTCCTCAAAAACCCGCCGGCAAATCCAAGCCGATCAACTGCCCGAGCGGATCGCCGACTTGATCATCGCCACCTGTTTTTTGTACAGGTTGGTGATGGTCTGGTAATCCATCGAATTCTGGCTCATCCGCATCATCTGGTCTTCCAGGACGACGTTGTTGCCGTCCGGCGCCGTCTCGTACGGATCGCGCACCTTCTGTTCCTGCGCCAAGCCGCCCGGTCCGCGGGTGCCGGCCAGATGGGACGCGTTGGTCGCCACCGGGGTGAGCCGCCGGCTGTCGCCGAGCGCGTCGCGGAAGGTGAAGGGCTTCAGGTCGCGGCCCTTGTACTCCGGCGTGTCGGCGTTGGCGATGTTCTGCGAGATGACTTCCTGACGCTGGGTCAGCCAGTCCATCTTGCGCGACATCAGTTTGAAGATGCCGAGATTACCGAGGTCCATGGCCCTGATCCCGCCCCAATGCCGCCGAACGCTGCCCAGGCCGGGCATCGTCACAGCCTCCGATGGTCGCCCGTTTGCGTTAACGAAGGATGAATCCCTGCAGGTGGAACCGCGCAGACACCCCGCCTTTACAGTTCGTTAAGCCTACCGGTCCAGGATGCGGCGCAGGAAGGACCCTTCGATAAGGCCGCCTGTTGTCCGCGCAAGCCCGCCCTCCCGCCTCACCGCCAGCCGGCAAGAGGCCGTCCCCTGCCCGGCGGCCGGTCGCGGTTGCGCTGAAATACCAATTGGGGACGGAGACGCTGCCGCGGATCGTCGCCACCGGCAAGGGCACGGTGGCGGAGCAGATCCTGGAGGTTGCCTTCGCCAACGGCGTTAAGGTGCGCGAGGACGCCGATCTGGTCGAGATCCTGTCCGCCATCGAGGTCGACAGCGACATCCCCGTCGAGGCCATCGCCGCGGTGGCGGAAATTCTCGCTTATGTCTACCGCGCCAACGGCACGATGCCGTCGGAGCCGCACTCCGAGGACATCGTCGAGGAGGACAAGCCGTGACCCGTCCGCCAACCGCCTCCCCTTCGCCCGAAAGCACCGAGTCGGCCAGCCGGATTGCGGACCGGGCGGTGGCTCTGGGTGCAACGCTCGACGATGCGCGCGCGCAGGCCGAGGCCGGGGTGCTGATCGACCTCGCCGGGCTGGAGGAGCGCGTCGCCCATCTTTGCCTCGCCGCCGAAGCCCTGCCGCGGGGGGAGGCGCGGACCCTGCTCGGCCCGCTCGGCGATCTGGTTGCGGCGCTGGCTCCGCTGGCCGCCGCGCTGACCGACCAGCAGGCCCGGCGGGAGGAAACCATCGCCGCCGCGCTGGCCGGTCGCGACGATCCGCACACCGCCCGTCAGCGCGCCGCCGCCGCCTATGGCCGCAACGGCGCCCCGGCCGCTCCGGGCCGCCCTGACGATACGCCCTGATACAGAAAGCCTGCCGTTTCCATGGATCTCGACCAGTATATCCGTTTCCTGATGGCGCTCGTCTTCGTAGTGGCGCTCATCATGGTCGTCGCCTGGGTGATGCGCCGGGTCGGCATGGCCGGCGGCACCGTGCGCGGACGCGCGCGCCAGCGCCGGCTGAGCGTGGTGGAGGCGCTGCCGATCGACGCCAAGCGGCGGCTGATCCTGGTCCGCCGCGACGACCGCGAGCATCTGATCCTGCTGAGCGCCAACGGCGACCTGCTGGTTGACAGCGCCCCCGCCGGGGGATTCGACACGGCGCTCGCGGGGACGGCGGATGCCCCCGCCGCGTCCGCACCGGCCGGGAGCCAGCCGCGATGACGGGGGCCGTCCTGAGGCGCGTGGGATCCTGGTGGAAGCCGGCAGCCGCCGGGCTGGCGCTGGCGCTCGTTGTGGGCGTGGTGCTGGGATTGAGCGCCGGGCCGGCGCTGGCGCAGAGCCTGACCTTCGACCTGGGCGACGCCGGCGGCACCGCCACCGGCCGCATCGTCCAGACCATCGGCCTGATCACGGTGCTGTCGCTGGCGCCGTCGATCCTCATCATGATGACGGCCTTCACCCGCATCGTCATCGTGCTGTCCTTCCTGCGCAATGCGCTGGGCGTGCAGCAGGTGCCGCCGACCACGGTGATGATGTCGCTGGCGCTGTTCCTGACCTTCTTCGTCATGGCCCCGGTGTTCGAGCGCAGCTACACCCAGGGCATCCAGCCGCTGATGAACCAGGAAATCGACGAGATGGAGGCGTTCCGCCGCACGGTGGCGCCCTTGCGCGATTTCATGCTGCATCACACCAGCGAGAAGGACCTGCGCCTGTTCATGGACATGGCCCGCCTGCAGAATGTGCAGGAGCCGAACGACATGCCGCTGCACGTCCTGGTCCCGGCCTTCATGATCTCGGAGATCAAGCGCGGGTTCGAGATCGGCTTCCTGCTGTTCCTGCCTTTCCTCATCATCGACATGGTGGTGTCGTCCATCCTGATGTCGATGGGCATGATGATGCTACCGCCGACCATGGTCGCCATCCCGTTCAAGATCATCTTCTTCGTGCTGGTCGACGGGTGGTACCTGATCGCCGGATCGCTGGCGCGCAGCTTCGGCACTCTCTGAAATTGCGCGCATAGCGCGAACAGCCCTGCGCACTTCGTCGCAGCCCCCGGGCTTGGCCTTCGCGGCGCAAGCCCGCGCTGGCGTTGTGCGCAGTAAGCGCGTATGAGGAAAGGCGATGTGCGTCGGTGGGATGATTGGCAAGGACGCCGATCCCGCCGGATGGATCCGACCGTTCGCAGCCGCCGAAGGGGCGACGGGCCGGGACATCGCCGCGATGGGCGCCATCGAACGACGGACCAACTTCGGACCGCAATCACTGCATGACTGATACCGCTTTGAAGGCCGCGCCGCCCGACTCCGGCAAGCTCGCGACGCTGACCCTGGGTGCCCTCGGTGTCGTCTATGGCGACATCGGCACCAGCCCGCTCTACACGCTGCGAGAATGCTTCGCCGGCGAGCATGGGCTCGCCCTGACCCACGACAATGTCCTGGGCATCATGTCGCTGGTGTTCTGGGCCCTGGTGATGGTCGTCACCGTCAAATATGTGGGCTTCGTCATGCGGGCCGACAACAAGGGCGAGGGCGGAATCCTCTCGCTTCTGGCGCTGGCGTCCAAGACGCGGCCGGATGCGTCGGGCAAGCTGACCATCCTGACGGCGCTCGGCCTGTTCGGCGCCTCGCTGTTCTACGGCGACGGCATGATCACCCCGGCCATGTCCGTGCTGTCGGCGGTCGAGGGGTTGGGCGTGGCGGAACCGGCGCTGGAGTCGGCGGTGGTGCCGCTGACCGTCGCCATCCTGATCGCCCTGTTCGCCATCCAGAGCCACGGCACCTCGCGCGTCGGCGCGCTGTTCGGTCCGATCATGCTGGCGTGGTTCTCCACGCTCGGCATCCTGGGCCTGCTGGAGGTGATCCGGCAGCCGAGCGTGCTGGTCGCCTTCAACCCCTACTATGCAATCGCCTTCTTCGCCGATCATGGCGTCGCCGGCTTCCTGGTGCTGGGCGCGGTGGTGCTGGCGGTGACCGGCGGCGAGGCGCTCTATGCCGACATGGGCCATTTCGGCCGCCGCCCGATCCAGGTCGCGTGGCTGGCGGTGGTGTTGCCGGGCCTGCTGCTGAACTATCTGGGCCAGTGCGCGCTTCTGCTGAACGACCCGACGGCGGTGCGCAGCCCCTTCTACCTGCTGGCGCCGGAGTGGGGGCTCTACCCGCTGATCGGCCTGTCCACCGCCGCCACCGTCATCGCCAGCCAGGCGGTGATCTCCGGCGTCTTCTCGCTGACCCGGCAGGCGGTGCAATTGGGCCTCTGCCCGCGCCTCGACATCCGCCACACCTCCAACGAGGAGGAGGGGCAGATCTACATTCCCCGCGCCAACTGGGGCCTGCTGGCCGCGGTGCTGGGGCTGGTGCTGGTCTTCCAATCCTCCAGCCGTCTCGCCGCCGCCTATGGCATCGCGGTGACCGGCGACATGATCATCACCACCACCCTGTTCCTTGTGGTGGCGCGGCGCCGCTGGAACTGGAGCCTGCCGCTCTGCTTCGCGGTCGGCGCGACCTTCCTGACGGTGGAGGTTTCCTTCTTCGCCGCCAACGCGGTGAAGATCCCCCATGGCGGCTGGGTGCCGCTGGTGATCGCCTGCGTCACGCTGGGGTTGATGTCGACATGGCGCCGCGGCCGGGCCGTGCTGACCAAACGGCTGGCCGAGGAATCGCTGCCGCTGGACGCCTTCATCCAGCGCCAGGCGAAGAAGGGCGACATCCAGCGGGTGAAGGGCACGGCGGTCTTCATGACCTCCAGTTCCAACACCGTGCCGATCGCCCTGCTGCACAACCTGAAGCACAATCAGGTCCTGCACGAGCGCATCGTCTTCGTCACCGTGGTGGTGGAGGATGTGCCGCGCGTCCCCGCCAAGGACCGCGTGGTGGTGGAGGGGTTGGCCGACGGCTTCTACCGCATCACCGTGCGCTACGGCTTCTCGCAGGAACCGAACATCCCCAAGGCGCTGCGCCTGTGCAAGGCCTTCGGGCTGGAGTTCGACGTGATGGCGACCTCCTTCTTCCTGGGCCGGGAGACGCTGATCCCGCAGATGAACTCCCAGATGGCGCTGTGGCGGGAGAAGCTGTTCGTGGTGATGTCCCGCACCTCCGTCAGCGCCACCGACTTCTTCAAGCTGCCGCCCAACCGCGTGGTGGAGCTGGGGACGCAGGTGCAGCTCTAGCCGGCGGGAGGCGGCGCCGCACCACCGGAGTATTACCTCTTTCGCGCAAACAAAAATCGGTGCCACGCACAGAATCTGCTGTGATCTGATCGGAAGCCTCCCCCGTAACGGTGTTGTGTCCGCGGGAAGCGGACCTTCACCGACAAGAGGGAATGCTATGAAGAAGGTTGCCACCGTGGCGATCGCCACCCTTCTTTTTGCCGGTTGCGCCAATGCGGCCATGGAAAAGATGGTCGGCGGCGCGCCGATGTACCCCAGCAAGACCATCGTGGAGAATGCGTCCCAGTCCAAGGACCACACCACCCTCGTCGCCGCCGTGAAGGCCGCCGGGCTGGTCGATACGCTGAACAGCAAGGGCCCCTTCACCGTCTTCGCACCCACCAACGAGGCCTTCGCCGCCCTGCCCGCCGGCACCGTCGATACTCTGCTGAAGCCGGAGAACAAGGCGCAGCTGACCAAGGTGCTGACCTACCACGTCATTCCCGGCAAGCTGGACGCCAAGGACATCGTGGCCGACATCAAGAAGCGCAACGGCAAGGCGATGCTGAAGACGGTGGAAGGCATGCCGCTGACCTTCACCCAGTCCGGCGATGCCGTGATGGTCGCCGATGCTTCCGGCAACATGGCGCGCGTCACCATCGCAAACGTCGAACAGTCCAACGGCGTCATCCACGTCATCGACAAGGTTCTGCTGCCGAAGTAAGCGCCCAAGGCTGTCGGCCCGGAGCGGACGGCGGGGCGCCGGAATCCCCCGCAAGGCGTCCTGCCGCCTTATGAGGTCGGCTTTAGGAAGTCGGCTTATCGGCCGACTGCTTTCCGCCGCGATATTCCTTCAAAAACTTCTTGAACATATCCACTTCCGCGACGCGGGAGCGGATGGTGCCGACGTCGATCAGGCCCATCGCCTGTTCGGGGCGGGTCAGAATGCGGAAGGCGTCCTCATTCGGCCCGCCCTTCATCGACCCTTCAAAATCCTTCTTCAGCAGGTTCAGCCCGTTGCCGTCGCCGGCCAGTGCCAGCGCCACCGCCCGGTTCAGCACCAGCTGCGACATGTTGGGGTCCAGCGGCTTGCCGGATGCGGGCGGCGGACCAATCACCTTGTTCAGGGCCAGCGCCGCGGCATCCCATTTCTGACCCTTCCACGCGATGTCGACGCGCAGCAGGTTGGCGTTGGTGCTGTCGTCCTGGGCCAGAAGCTGCATCGCCTCGTCGCCGCGGTTCAGCTCGGCCAGCGCCTTGGCCTGCATCAACCGCCGTTCAGCAGTCAGATCGGCCGGCAGTCCGGCGACATTGGACAGTTCCAGCGCCTTCAGCGCCTCTTCCGGCTTGTTGTCGAGCAGCCGGACGGAGGCCAGCCGCGTGCCGACCCGCGCCTTGTCCAGACCGGACAGGCGGTATTCCACCTGATGCTGCAGCAGGTCGGCCGCACGATTCAGCAGATCGATGGAGATCAGCCGTTCCGCCAGCTGCCGGATGATCTCGTCCCCGGCCTCGCCCACCGGCGTCAGCTCGCGGAACTGGTCGTAGAGCTGCAGGGCGTCTAACGTCGGCAGGCGCTGCGCCCCGTCCTTGAACAGGTCGGCGAAGATGCGCGACATCTCCTTGGTGATCGCCTCGGCCCTGGGCGTGTCGGCGACCAGGGCCGCCGTTTCCTTCATCGTGTTGAAGCCCTTGGCATATTCGCCACCGGCGATCAGCACCTCGCCCATGCGCGAGCGGATCTGCATCTCCAGATCGTCGCCGCGCCAGGTGAAGGTCAGGCCGGCCAGCTGCTCCGCCGCGGCGGTCGGCGACATCTTGCCTTCCGACAGCTCCAGATTGGTCAGCGCCAGCCCGGCCTTGGCGCGATAGAGCCGGTCATAGCTGTTGTAGGCGGCGGTCAGCTGTTCCCGCGCCTGATCGATCTCGCCGGTCTGGGCGAAGAGAAGGCCGCGCAGATATTGCGTCTGCGGGTTCTCTTCCTGATCCGGGCCGCTGTGTTCGATCACGCGGTCGAACAGCCGCTTGGCGGTGGCGGAGTCGCGCGTCTCCAGCGCCGCTTCCGCCGCCCGCAGGCCGAGCTTGCCGATCATGGGTTCGGGGTAGCTGTTCAGGATCGGGCCGGACGCCTTGAAGCCGGCCATCGCCTTGGGCCAGTCGCGGCGGTCGGCGGCGATGGCGGCGCGCCACAGATTGGCTTCCGGATTGCCGGCCAGCGACGGGATCGACAGGTCGGCCTCCGCCCCATCGAGATCGCCGGTCAGCACGCGGGCGGCGCCGCGCAGCGCGCGGAACTCCGGCCAGCCCTCCAGATCAGGTTGGTTCTGCTGCAGCACGTCCAGCATGCCGAGCGTCTCCTGCCCGAAACCGTTGGCGAAATAGAACCGCGCGAGGTCGAGCTGCGCCTTCGGCCGCTCCGATTCCGGCGCATTGACGACGGCCAGCTGCAGGTCCTGCCGCGCCTCGGTGAAATGGTCGAGGTCGCCATGCTTCCAGGCCGGCAGGTTGAACAGGCGGCGGCCCTGCATCTGGGCGGGCTGCGCCTTCGGCGGCTCCATGGCGGACGAGGCGCCGCCGGCCGGCGGATTGACCGGAAGCGGCGCCGCGGCCAGCTGCGATGGAACCGGCTGGGGGGCGGATGCCGGTGATGGTGGCGGCGCAACAGCCGGATTGCCGGCATCGGCGGCCGGCGACAGGTGCAGCCCGCCGGCGGTGGTCAGTTCAACCCCCTCCTTGATCGCGCGCACCGTCACATTGTCGGAGATCGGCCGCACCACCACGCCCTGATAGGACGGCATGACTTCCAGGTCGGGGTAACGGTGCGGTTCGGGCACGCCCTGCCCCGGGCTGGGCAGCGGAACCACCTGGATGCGGTCGCCGACGTCGGGATCGGCGAACTGCACGACGTTCGCCGCGTCGGGCGCGCGCACCAGCAGGCGGGCCCCGAGAAGGAAGTCAGGGTCGGGTTCCACCCGGAGATCGCCGGCGCTGCCCATGTTGGCCGGACGGGCGGAGGACAGGATGCGCCATGTGGTGCCCTGCCGTTCGACCGTCGGCCAGACCATCGGGCCGATCTTGGTGCGGAACACGGTGCCGCCGGTCGCCGGTACCGGCTCCACCGCTCCCATCAGTTCGGAGCCCGGACCGCTGAGCTTGCCGGCGCCGATCGGCATGGGCCGGTCGAACACGACGTAAAGCTGGCCCGCCCGCGGATAGACGGCGATGGAGGCCGGTCCGCCGGTGTCGAAGGTCAGCACCGGACCCTTCGGGCCTGCCGCCGGCTGGGCCTTGGCATCGACAGGCGCTGCGGGTGCGGCCTTCGCCTCCGCCGGCGGAACGCTGGGGGCCGCAGCATTGGCCGCAGAGTGGGGCGCCGCGGCATTGGCCGCGATGGCGGAGCGGTTGGAGGTCGCCGACGCCGTCGTGGGCGTGTCCCTGCCGCCTTCCCTGGCTGTTTCCTTGGCCGGCGCCGGCTGGCTGCTTCCCTGGCGGCTGCCCTGCCCCGCAGCCGCCCCCTGGGAACCGGCGGCGGGCGGGGCGTCGCTCTTGGGCAGGCCGGCGCGGGAGCCGGGATTGCCGACGGACAGCACCACCGACTTGCCGGATGCGCTGTCGGTCACCTCGGCATCCTGCGGGACGGCCAGCGTCACCGCCAGCGCGCCATCGGCCCGCCGATAGGATTCCACATTCCGGATGTTGCGCAACGCCGCCTTGGAAACGGCCGACAGGTCGGCGGTGCCGCCCTTGTCGAAGGCGACCGTCACGGCGGCGCCGTCGCGCGTGACCGTGTAGCCGACCGGCGACGGCCAGTCGAAGGTCAGGCGGCTCTGGTCCGGCTGGTCGGCCCCGCGCACGCGCAGCCGCCCGGCGGACGGCACCGGCTTCAGCGCCTCGGCTTTCGCGGGCTCGGGATTGGCGGGTTCGGGTTTCGCGTCCTCCGCCTTGGCGGCCGTCTGCGGCGCGGCCGGCGACAGGTCGATGGCGATGGCGTTGCCATTGCGGAAGCTTTTCAGCGAGACCGGGCGCTTCAGGTCGAACGAGACCGTCTTGCCATCCGCCTCGACCCGTCCGGCGGCCAGATAGCCGGGCAGCGCCCGCACCAGTCGGTCGAGCGGGGCGTCGATGCTGTCCGTGAAGGTGACGACCAGCCGGTCGCCTTCGACCGACGCGGTGTAATCGACCTTGCCGGGCCAATCGAAGACCAGCCGGCCGAAATCCTTGTGGGTGCCGCCGCGCACCGGAACCGTGGCGGCTTCCGCGCCCAGGGGAGACAGCAGGACCGGCACGGCAAGCAGCGCCACCGCAGCGGCACAGCCGCGCAGCCAACGCTTCCACTCTTGGGCCGTCCGGTCCGTCACCTCAATCCGCTCCTTCCTCTCGCACCACGATGTCCACCGGCAGGCGCCCGTTGCCGGCGCCCCCTGCCCCATCAATCGGCATCATCACCGCCCGTGCCACCAGATCGCGGCGATAGCCGGTCTCGCGCAGCGCGGCGGAAACGGCGACCGCCCGCGTCAGCGCCCGTTCCCAGGCCACGCCGCCGGTCGCATCCTCGTGCTCCGCATGGCCGACCAGCTCGATCCGGTTGCCGATCCGGCCGATGACGGCGCCCAGCAGGAACAGCACCCGCCGCCCCTCCTCGGTGAAGGCGGCACCGGTGGGATCAAACATCCGCTCGCCCGGCAGACGAATGACGACACGGTCATCTTCGCGCCGAACTTCAACCACCGCCAGTTCCGTATTCGACCGCAGCTGGCTTCCCAGCAGGGCCGCCAGATAATGCAGATCGATGGCCGCCCTGGCCTCCACCGCCTTGGCGTTGAAGGCGGCGCCGGGATCAGTGGGCCGATCCGACGGGGTGCTGGCCGTCGACCGCGCGGCGGGGATCGCCTCCGCCACGCCCTTCGCCAGACGGGTCCAGCGCTCCGCCTCCGGTTCGCTCATCGAATACATCAGGACGAAGAAGGCGAGCATCAGGGAGATCAGGTCGGTGAAGCTGATCAGCCACAGCGTCTTGCGCTGGCCGCCGCGATCGTCCGCTTCCGCCCCGGCCTTGCTGACGACGCCCGGAATGCGGATCATTTCCGCACCTCCGTCTTCGCCGCCTTCGGGTCCAGCTTGGGAGCCGTCTTCGCCGCCGCCCCATCCTCGTCCCAGCGCAGGGAGAACAGCAGGCGCACGCCGCCCGGCTCCCCGCGCTCGATCCCGATGGTGACGTTGCCGGCCGGCGCCCCATCCTCGACCAGTGCGCGGGCCAGAACCCCGGCACGGGCGACCGGACCCGGCGGCTGGCTGGGCGTTCCCGTCGGCCCGATGCCGAGCAGCGCGTCCAGTTCCACCCGCTCGCCCTGGCGCGACTGGCGCAGGGCATCGGCGATGCGGTCGATCAGGCCCTGGCGGTCCGGGCGGAGGGTCATGGTGCCGGGAAGGAACAGGTCGTCGGCCGGCAGCCGGACCTCCAGCAACTGGCCGGGGGCGACCACCTCCACCTTGGCGACCGCCACCGCCGTGGCGAACAGGGTGCCGACATCGTCCAGCCGCTGCACGGCAAAGACGGTCCCGGCGCGCGAGGCCACCGGTTCGGCCCCCTCGCGCAGGCGCGGATCGATGACGAAGCTGGGAAAGGTCCGCTCCAGCGAGGCGGCGACCGCCTTCACCTTCTGCACCGTCTGCACCGAATTGGCGTTCAGCACGATGAAGAAGACCAGAAGCAGCAGGAACAGCGACAGCAGAAGCAGGATGCTGCCGTTGTTCGGGTTGGCATGGCCGCCAACACCGGACCTGGCACCGACACCGCCGGCACCCGCGACCCGCAGCGGCGGCAGCCCGGCGTTCCCCGTCCCCGGTCCTGCACCTTGGGCCGTGTGGCCGCCGGTGGGCCTGCTGATGGGTGCGCCGGGCAGCATGGCGTCAGTCGAAGCTGGCCAGCAGACGGTCGATCTCGTCCTGGTCCATGGCGTTGCCCGGCATCTGCGGCCCGTGCAGAAGCTGCTTGTCCGCCTCTTCCTCGCTCATCGGCTCGTAATGGACGGCGGCCTCCGCGTCCTCCGCCGCCAGCTTGGCCAGCCGCGGCGCGTGGTTCTGCCGCACTTCGCTGCCGAAGGCGGCGACGATCATGTCGACCTTCGATTCGATGTGCTTCAGCGTCCGCACCACCTTGCTGATGCGCTGGCCGGTAATGTCCTGGAAGTTGCAGGCCTCGTAGATTTTGGTGATCTGGTCGTTCAGCTTCGCCGAGCTGTCCGCGTCCGTCTGGCCGGCGATGGCGCCGATGGCGTCGCAGGCGTCGAAAATGGCGAAGGTCGCCTTCTCGGTCGCGCCGATCACCGCATCCAGCTCGTCCGTGGCGGTGCGGATATGTTCGTCGCGGATTTCGGCCGGCTGCAGCGCCGCGATTTCCTGCTTGGCCGTCTCGATGAACTTGGCGAGGTCCACAACCTCCTTGTAGAGGCGCAGGTCGGTGGCGGAAATGTCGCCGTCCATGCTGCCCAGGATGTTGCGGACGATGTCCGTCACCTCGTCACGCGACAGCGGCTTTGCTGCTTCCGCGAAGGCGGCGTCGAGGCGCTGTCTCAGGAGCTTCTGTTCCGTCACGGCGGATTGGGCGGAGAAGGTCATCGGGCGTGTCCAGCGAGAGGGGCAAGGCCTTGGCGGAGTATGCCGGAACCACCCCGGTCCGCGCCCTCCAGCGAGCGCCCGTCGAGTGCCCTTGCGGCGGAGGTTCGACGCTCCGTCCGATCGTGGCGCCCAACCGTCCCAGGAACTGTCCGAGCCGACCAAGCCTATGGTCGTGAGGGTTAATAGCCCGTAAAGAGGACCGCGCCGCAGCTTCCTTGGCGGCGCCGAAGTTGCCGGCGCGCCACACTGTGGCGCGTTCGACCGGATTGCAGCAGGCCGGGGCTCAGAACAGCCCGGCGGCGGCCGGCGCACCAAGAAGCGCCGCCAGGACCAGCAGGGTAACGGCAATCAGCCGCTCCGCGGTCGACCAGCGTTTCCAGTCCTTTCTGAAGCTTTTCAGTTCGTCGGCCATGGCGAGCCTTCCGGGTTCGGGGACTACACTGCAACGCAACGAAAATGCACCGGGTCCAGTTGACGCATGGTTAAAATCAGCCCGAATGACGATCACACCTTCGTACTGGCACAGAAATGCCACAGTCACGGCCTTGAAAACGATGATCCAAGTCAAAGGTCGAATAAATTTTCGCCATTTGCCATTTCAACTGCGGCGATCGCCGGCACTCCGGCGGCGTGCCACTTCCGGCAGCTTCCGATACCGGCCGGCGATGCCTAGATGATAAGCTCTAGATCAAGCCGCCGGCCGGTATCGGATTCTGGTGGGGGGCGCTGACAGGGGAAGCGGATGGCGAAGGAAACCGACCTGAAGATCGGGCTTGCCCTGGGCAGCGGCGCTGCGCGCGGCTGGGCGCATATCGGTGTCCTGCGCGCGCTGGAGGAGATCGGGATCAAGCCCGACATCATCTGCGGAACCTCCATCGGGGCCGCGGTCGGGGCCGCCTATCTGACCGACCAGATGGACGAGTTGCAGTCCTGGGCGCAAAAGATGGGCTGGCTGGGCATGCTGGGCATCATCGATCTCACCTTCCGCCGGGGCGGTCTGGTCGCCGCCGAGAAGGCATTCGGCCGGTTCGACAACGAACGCAGCAATGTCCTGATCGAAGACCTGCCGATGCCCTTCGCCACCGTCGCCACGGATCTGTCGACCGGGCGCGAGATGTGGCTGCGCGACGGTCCGCTGATGTCGGCGGTGCTGGCGTCGGCCGCCATGCCCGGCCTGTTCCCGGCGGTGCGGCGCGATCATCACCTGCTGGTCGACGGCGCACTGGTCAATCCGGTGCCGGTCTCGCTTTGTCGGGCACTTGGGGCCGACGTTGTGGTGGCGGTCAACCTGAACAGCGAGCTGTCGCCGCTGGGACGGCCGAACGGCCGCGGCAAATCGGATGGAGTCAAAGCGGTGTCGGCCAAGGTGCCGGAACCGGTGGTCGCCGGCGGCGATGCCGGCTCGCCCGCCTTTTCGCACCTGACCAGCCAGATTTCCACCTGGCTCGGCCGCAAGCCCACCCAGCGGACCCGTTTCCTGGCCGATCAGATCGACGACGCCCACGCCCATAAGCCGATGCCGAACGCCCTGGAGGTTATGGCGGGCTCCATCGACATCATGCAGGACCGCATCACCCGCTCGCGGCTGGCCGGCGAGCCGCCGGATGTGCTGATCGCGCCGCGGCTGGCCCATATCGGCATCCTGGAGTTCGACCGCGCGGCGGAGGCGGTGGAGATCGGCCATGCCGCCGCCTCGATGCTGCGTCCGTCCATCGAACTTGCGTTGCGCCGTGCCTGACCTGTTGCGCTCGAGACCTTGCTCGTATTTCGTATAAGCGGTAGTCCGGAATCTCCCTGGACACCCCAACCGACCGCCGCGGGAACCGAGCGTCCATGAGCCAATCTGCCCCGACCGACAGCATTTCCGCCCTGCTCGCCAGCGGGACGCCACATTGGGGCAACAACGGCACCGTGCTGAACGGCAGGTCCGTCGGCGCCGCCGCGACCGTGACCTATGGTTTCCTGACCAGCGCGCGGCAAATCTCCACCGCCGATGCCGACGGTTTCGCCGCCATGAGCAGCGCCCAGCGCGCGGCTGTTCAGCAGGCGCTGGCGGCATGGAGCGCGGTCGCCAACATCACCTTCACCGAGATCGCCGACCCCACCGCCGCCGCCGTCGCCTTCGGGACCAACCGTCAGTACGGCCAGTCGGCGGCCTATGCCTATTACCCCTCCACCGCCTCCCAGGGCGGTAAGGTCTTCCTGGCCAACGACAGTTCCACGAACACCAACCCGACGACGGGCAGCTACGGCTACATGACGATCATCCACGAGATCGGCCATGCGCTGGGCCTGAAGCATCCCGGCAACTACAATGCCGGCTCCAGCGAGGGGACGGAGGGTCCGTACCTGTCGTCCGCGCAGGACAATTATGCCTACAGCATCATGTCCTACAACGACAGCGACGCCCTGCCGTCGGGCGTCTATCTGACCGGCCCCAGCCTCTACGACATCGCGGCGATCCAGTATCTCTACGGCGCCAACATGTCGGCCGCCCCCGGCGACACCAGCTACACGCTGAACACCGGCGGCTTCATCACCCTGTGGGACCCCAACGGACACAACAGCCTGAACGGCAGTGCCCAGACGGCGGCGCTGTCGCTGGACCTGCGCGACGGGCAGTTCAGCAGCGCCGGATCCACTACCTTCCTGGCGCTCGCCTACGGCACGAAGATGCAGCAGGCGATCGGCGGCAGCGGCAACGACAGCTTCACCGTCAACAGCCTGGGCAATGCGCTGGATGGCGGCGGCGGCACGGATACCGTGGTGTTCAGCGGCAGCCGCGCGCAATACAGCGTCCAGCAGCTGGACAGCAGCCACACCATCGTCAACGGCCCCAACGGCACCGATGTCCTGACCAACATCGAGTATCTGCGCTTTTCCGACAGCAGCAGCGCGCTGTCGGCCACGGTGTCCGGCAGCTTCGACGCCCTGCGCTACATCGCGTCGAATGGCGACCTGATCGCCGCGTTCGGCGCCGACACGGCCGCCGCGGCCCAGCATCTCGCCAACTCCGGCGTTTACGAAGGCCGCAGCCTGAGCGGATTCGACCCCTACAATTATCTGGCCGGCTATGGCGATCTGATGGCGGCCTTCGGAACCGATGCCACCGCGGCGACCCGTCACTTCATCAGCAACGGCTATCGCGAGGGCCGCAACGCCAGCCTGTTCGACACGCTGTCCTACGAAGCCAGCAACCCCGACCTGATCGCCGCCTACGGCAACAACCGCGAGGCCGTGGAACTGCATTACATCCAGTTCGGCCGCTTCGAGGGACGGTCCCTCAGCAGATTCAATGCCGCCACCTATCTGGCCGCCAACCCGGACGTCAACGCCGCCGTCGGCGGCAGCCTGTCCGGCGCCCGGCAGCATTATGTCAGCTTCGGCTATGCCGAAGGGCGGGCGCTGGCCTGAGGGAAATGGGCAAAGGGGCGGCGCTCACTGCGCCGGCCACATCCAGGTCAGTTCGTGCTTGTTGTGGTGCAGGTGGATCACCCGGCCGCCGGGGATCGCCGCGAAGGCGCGGGCGGTCTCATGGTCGGTCTCCGCCTGGAACTTCAGCGTGCAGATGAAGCGCTTGGCCAGCCCGCTGTCCATCCACTCCTTCACCAGCCGCAGCAGCCGGGTCGGGTAGCAGATCACGTCGCAGCACAGCCAATCGACCGGGCCGACCGCCGCCGGCTTCAGGCCGAATGCGCTTTCCTGGCGGATCTCCACCCGCGGCAGGGCGGCGATGGCGGGGTCGAGCGGCGCCTTGTCGACGCTGACCACCGACGCCCCCAACTCATGCAGCACCCAAGTCCAGCCGCCCGGACAGGCGCCGAGATCGAGGCAGCGGTCGCCCGGCCCCGGCTGCTCCCCGAACAGGGTCAGCGCCTCCCACAGCTTCAGATAGGCGCGGTTGGGCGGCACCGTGCGATTCTCGACGAAGGTCACCTCGCCGTTGCGGAAGGGGCTGGAACAATGTGCCGCGGCGATGATGGTGGACTCGTCGGTCAGTGTCCAGGAGCCCAGCGGCGCCGTCGGCAGGGGCGACGGAAAGACCACCGGCTTGGCCGACACATGCGGCAGGTTCTCCTGGATCAGGGCGGCGCGGCGGTGATGCCGCTGCGACCACAGCGCCCAATTGCGCTGGATCCCGCGCAGCGCCTTGGCGCCGCCCTTGATCGAGGAGAACTCGATGCGCACCGGGTCGTACCAGATGTTTTGTGCCCAGGCGGCCGGGCGCGCCGGGCCGTCGACGAAGACCAGCCGGCCGTCGACCGAAGCGACCTCTCCCAATTCCGCCACCAGATCGTCGAGGAAGCCGTCCGCCGCCAGATAGACCGTCTGGCCAAGAGGGGTCACCACCGCGCCCGGCGAGGGCTGCGGAGCGTTTTCGGAAGCATTTTTGGGGGTGCTGTCGTCCATGCCCCACGGGCTACCGCCGACGGCCGCCGAATGCAAGCGCAAGGATGCGGCACGCCCCTTTCGAACTGACGCGAAGGGGGCTGTGACAAAGCGTCTCGAAACCTCTTATATGCGATCGGTTCGCAATAGCAGCATTGACAACGATTCTCACTCTCAGCTATTGCTGGACGCAGGAAATGCTCCGCAACCGACCGTCGCCGAGGGCTAATGTACGTCTGCATCTGCCACGCGTTGAACGACAAGAAGGTCAAGGCCGCGCTGGATCAAGGCGCCACGACCCCGGCCTCGGTGTTCCGCCATCACAATTGTCAGGTCCAATGCGGCAAATGCGTGCCCACCATGCGCAGCATGGCCAGCGAGCATCGCGCCGTCATGGCCCAACAGTCCGCCATCGCCGCGACGCCGGTGGCCGCCCCCTGCTGCGGCACGGCGATGCCGGAGCCGGCCAATGCCGAAGCCATCCCCGCCTACGCCGTCGCGGCCGAGTGAGCACGCGCACGAAGGCTCTACCACTTCCGACTTTCTGCCCGATTTGAGGGTTACAACCTCGCCTTTAGGCTGCGACAGATTGCGCGCCGTCTATGATTTTTGGGCGGATTGACCCTGCCCTGCCAATCCGGCACAAAAGCGTCACCAAAACAAAAGAACGCCGTCAAAAAGGCGGCGTATAAAAACGCCAACGGGCCGGATGAAACCGGCCCTGGAGGAAACGCAATCCAACCAGGAAGACTTCCTCGGCCACCGGGTTTGCCTTGTCCTTTTCGGGCCGGGGCAACCCGGCGGGATTTGGATTCGGACGGATATCCCGCAACTGCTAAATCGCATCGCAAAATCGTTACGGCTTCTCCCAAAGGGGCTGTGACGACTGCGCTTCCGGTGCGTTTGCGCAGTATCGGCGCGGGGCTAACCTGCCAACCGGCCGAGAGGTCAAAATCGGTTGAGGATCAAAGGAGGACATCTCATGAGCCGCCGCAACCGGCAAGCCTTCGACACGCTGAGCCGTGAGCTCGTGCTGCGCGCCACCGACCGCATGGAAACCCTGCGATCCATGGTGGAGCGCGCGGGCAGCGACCGGCGAGAGACGTGGGAGCGCACGCTCGACCGCCTCCGCGGACTGAACAATCGCGCCATCGCCCGCATCGAGGCCGCCCACATGGCCGATGACGACGCTTGGCCATTCGCCCGTGCCCAGGCCGATCAGGCGATGATGGCTCTGATGCGCGCGCTGGACGAATTCGACGGCCATCTGCGCCTGCTGGCCGCCTGAGGTTTTAGAAGCCCTGGAATGGAAAAGGCCCTCTCCCGCGGGAGAGGGCCTTTGTCGTTCAGGACGCTCCGAAATCCAGCCCCCAGGCCGAATAGCGTTCCGGGTCGTCGACCCAGCCCTCGCGCACCTTCACGAACAGGATCAGGTGGACGCGGCGCTCCAGCATCGCCGTCAACTCGGACCGCGCGGCGGAGCCCAGAGCCTTGATCCGCTGGCCGCCCTTGCCCAGCACGATGGCCTTCTGGCTTTCGCGTTGCACGAAGATGACCTGCGAGATCTTCACCGATCCGTCGTCGAACTCCTCCCACACCTCGGTCTCGACCGTGGCGGAATAGGGAAGCTCCTGGTGAAGCTGCAGGAACAGCTTCTCGCGGGTGATCTCCGCCGCCAGCAGGCGCATCGGCATGTCGGAGATCTGGTCCTCCGGGAAATGCCACGGCCCTTCCGGCAAGCGGTCGGCCAAAAACTGCTTCAGATCGGCGACGCCGTCCTCGGTGAAGGCCGACACCATGAAGATGTCGGAAAAGATCCCTTCCTGCCGGAAGGCGTCGGCGATGCCCAGCAGGACGTCGCGCTTCACCAGATCGATCTTGTTCAGGATCAGGATCGCCTCGCGCCCCTGCTCCTTCAGCCGGGCGACGATGCTGCGGGTGTCCTCGTCGATCGAGCGGCGCGACACGTCGTACAGCACGCCGATCACGTCGGCGTCCTCCGCCCCCTGCCAGGCCGCCGCCACCATGGCGCGGTCCAGCCGGCGCTTCGGCTTGAAGATGCCGGGGGTGTCGACGAAGATCATCTGGGCGTCGCCCTGGATGGTGATGCCCAGCACGCGGGTGCGGGTGGTCTGCACCTTCGGGCTGACGATCGACACCTTGCTGCCGATCATCGCGTTCAGCAGCGTCGACTTGCCGGCATTGGGCGCGCCGACCAGGGCGATGAAGCCGCAGCGCGGATGCTCCGGCATCGTCGGCAGCGGCGGCAGGACGGAGATGGGCTGTCCGCGCGGAGCATCCTCATCGTCCTCGTACTCATCGTCCTCGTATTCGCCGTCTTCGTCGTCGACGTCGCCCTCGTCGGCGTTCTCGTCGGCGTCCTCACCCTCGACGTCGCCGTCCTCGCCGCCATCCTCATGGTCGAGCGCTTCGTCGTCCGTCACCGGCTCCGGTGACGGCTCCACGGCTTCGGAACCGGGCGTCTTGTTCTGCATCTTGTCGATGTCGTCGCGACCGTCAGTCATCGACCTGTACTCCCACCTGGCGCAGCAATGTGCTGGCCGCCTTCTTTTCCGCGATGCGCTTCGACGAGCCGGAGCCGCTGACCGGTTCCATTCCCGCGACATGCACCGCAACCACGAACAGCGGCTCGTGCGCCGGGCCGCTGCGTTCGATCAGTTCATAACGGGGCAGCGGCTTTCCGCGCCCCTGCGCCCATTCCTGCAGCGTCGTCTTGCTGTCCAGCGGCGGCGGCGTCGCCTTGTCGATCTCGCCCGCCAACGCCTCCCGGACGAAGCGCGTCACCGGCTCCAGCCCGCCGTCGAGATACATGGCGCCCAGCACCGCCTCGCAGGCATCGCCCAGGATGGTGCGATTCTCCCGGCCGCCACTCTGCGCTTCTGCCGGCGACAGGCGCAGATAGGCGCCCAGCCCGAGGGCGTCGGCGACGCGGCCCAGCGATTCCCGGCGAACCAGCGCCGCATGCCGCTTGGCCAGCGCCCCTTCGCGCTCGTTCGGATAACGCTCCAGCAGCCATTGCGCGACCACAAGCCCGACGACGCGGTCGCCCAGGAACTCCAGCCGCTCATAGGCGATGCCCGGCCCCTTGTGCGACTTGCGCCCGGCCCGTTCCAGCCCCATCAGGCTCGGATGGGTGACGGCGTCGCGCAGGAGCGACGGGTTGGAAAACTCGTAGCCCAGCGCACGCGCGAGGCCGGCGACGTCCGCGGACTGGACGGCGCCATCGACCTCGGGTTCAGAGCCGGCGCCTGCATCGGCAGGCGCCTTGGTGACGGTGGACACTTACCGGACTCCGTTGAACAGACGGCTGAAGCGCAGATCGACCGGCCAGCGCCAGATCTCGTAGAAGCGCGTGCCCTCGTCGAGTGAGAAGAACAGGAATTCAGCGCGGCCGACCATGTTTTCGATGGGAACGAAGCCGACCTGCGACGGCACGCGGCTGTCCAGCGAGTTGTCGCGGTTGTCGCCCATCATGAACAGATGGCCGGCCGGCACCTTGAACACCGGGGTGTTGTCGAGCGGACCGTTGTCCGACTCCTCGATGATGCGGTGGGTGCGGCCGTTCGGCAGCGTCTCGATGAACTGCGCGGTGCGGATGCTGCGGCCCAGCGGATCGGTGGTGACGTAGTCCTCGATCCGCTCGCGCTTCACCGGCTGGCCGTTGATGTGCAGGATGCCGCCGATCATCTGGATGCTGTCGCCCGGCAGCCCGATCACCCGCTTGATGTAGTCGGTCTTGTTGTCGCGCGGCAGCTTGAACACCGCCACGTCGCCCCGCTCCGGCATGGAGCCGAAGATGCGGCCCTCGAACAGCGGCAGGCCGAAGCCGACCGTGTATTTGCTGTAGCCGTAGCTGTATTTCGACACGAACAGGTAATCGCCGATCAGCAGGGTCGGGATCATCGACCCCGACGGAATGTTGAACGGCTCGAAGGCGAACGTCCGCACGCCGAAGGCGATCAGCACGGCGAAGATCACCGTCTTGACGGTCTCGGCGAACCCGGATTCCTTGGTCTTGGCGCTGGACGCCGTTTCTTTCTGAAAGGTCATTCTGGGTTCGCCGTATTGGTGGGCATTGTGGGCTTGGTTGGGGCGGGCTCGGTGAGGGCGGACTCGATCGGTTCGGCGCTGATGACGACGAAGGCCTCGGCCATCGGGTATTCGTCGGTCAGCGTCACATGGATGCGGGCGCGCATGCCTGGCGGCGTGATCGCCTCCAGCCGGGCCAGCGCCCCGCCGGTCAGGCGCATGGTCGGTTGGCCGGACGGCAGGTTGACCACCCCCATGTCGCGCCAGAACACCCCGTCGCGGAACCCGGTGCCCAGCGCCTTGGAGCACGCCTCCTTGGCGGCAAAGCGCTTGGCATAAGTTGAGGCGCGGGCGTTGTTCTTCGCGGCAGAGCCGGCGCGGCGTTCCGACTTGGCCTGCTCGACCTCGGTGAAGATGCGGTCGATGAAGCGCTGTCCGAAACGCTCCAGCGACTTCTCGACCCGCCGGATGTCGATCAGGTCGTTGCCGATGCCGAGGATGGTGCCGGACATCATCATGAGGCGGGCGCCGCCGCGTTCCGCGCCGTGTCCATGGCCTTGCGCATGCGGGCGATGGCGTTGGTCAATCCGACGAAGATCGCCTCGCCGATCAGGAAATGGCCGATGTTCAGCTCGACGATGGTCTGGATCGCCGCGACCGGACCGACGGTGTCGTAGCTCAGCCCATGGCCGGCATGGCACTCCAGCCCGATGGCCTCGGCATGGGCGGCGGCGCGGACGATGCGCGCCAACTCCGCCTCGCGCGTCGCCGGGTCATGAGCGTCGCAATAGGCGCCGGTGTGCAGTTCCACCACCGGAGCGCCAAGGCGCTTGGCGGCGTCGAGCTGCGCCGGCTCCGGATCGATGAACAGGGAGACGCGGATGCCGGCGGCGCCCAACTCACCCACCGGGCGGACCAGCTGGTCGTACTGGCCAATCACGTCCAGCCCGCCTTCGGTGGTGACCTCGGTGCGCTTTTCCGGAACGAGGCAGGCGGCGTGCGGCTTGTGGCGCAGCGCGATGGCCAGCATCTCGCCGGTGGCCGCCATTTCGAAGTTCAGCGGACGATCGATCTCGGCCATCAGCCGGTCGATGTCGCGATCCACGATGTGGCGCCGGTCCTCGCGCAGGTGGGCGGTGATCCCGTCGGCCCCGGCCTCGATGGCGAGCCTCGCCGCACGCACCGGATCGGGATGCGCCCCGCCGCGCGCATTGCGGACGGTCGCCACATGGTCGATGTTCACGCCGAGGCGCAGGAAACGGGACATGCACGGACTCCAAAGCGCCGCCGCCCGCCGGAACGGGCGGGAGCGATTCCGTCTATATAGCGGTGCACCGGCCTTCCGTCACGCCGAACCGACCGGTGCAGCCGCGGATGACAGGGAATTTACCGTCCCCGCGCCCTCCCGACCGAGTGGCCGGATCGATGACCCTGGCGGATTTTCCTTATTTCGACTTGTAAATCACGCCGCTCAGATACTCGTTCAGATCGCGAAAGTCCTTGACGGTCCATGCGTGCGGAGGAAGCCGGTAGCCATTTTCCTTCAATGTTCTCGGGATCAAATCTCCGTTTGGGCGGAGTATGATCGACGACACGATAACGCCAGGATAGTCCGCCAAGCGCTTCCTGAAGGCCGGCGTCGTCAAATCGGGGGTCGGAGGGTTACTTTTGCTCGCCAACGGACCGGAGCCCTTCGCATCCGTCCCGTGACACATCGCGCATCGCTCCACGAACAACGTCTCCCCGTTGCTGCCATAGGCGCCATAAATTGGCGTCAAGCACAATGCAACAGCCAAAAACCGCAGAAGCAGCCTATCGAGCCGCATGTTCCCTTCTCCCGTCGCACAGCATCAATGGTGCGTCTTCACGCAAAAAACGAATTCTGTGCGCAATTATCAGAGAATCGTCGACGCCGCAGCAGAGCGGCAGCACAGCGAGCATGGCCGGCTGTGCCGCATGGCAGCGGGAGCATCACCGTCCCCGCGCCCGCTCCACCGAATGGATGGCCGGAGTGGCGCGCAGGGCGGCCATGATGTTGGTCAGGTGCTTGGCATCCTTCACGTCGATATCGATCAGCAGCTCGAAATAGTCGGTGCTGCGGTTCGTGATCTTCTGATGGATGACGTTGCCCTGGTTCTTGCCGATCACCGTGAACAGCGTGCCGAGCGAGCCCTGTTCATTGGCGATGACGACGCTGATGCGGCCGACATGCTCCTCCGGCGAATCCGGGCCGGTCTCCCACGACACGTCGATCCAGCGTTCCGGCGATTCGTGGAAGCTTTCCAGAGTCTCGCAGTCGATGGTGTGGATCGTCACGCCCTTGCCGGTGGTGACGATGCCGACAATGCGGTCGCCGGGCAGCGGATGGCAGCAGCGGGCGTAATGCACGGCCATGCCGGGGATCAGGCCACGGATCGGCAGCGCCGATTCCTTGCGGGCCTTCGCCTTCGACTTCGGTGCGCTCTCCTCCGTCTCGCGGACGGCGGGGGCGGCCTGCGCCTTGTGGCCGGGGAAGACCGCGTGGAAAACCTCGCGCACCGAATGCAGGCCGGAGCCGACACCGGCCATCAGATCGTCCACCGTAGGCTGCTGGAAGATTTTGGTGGCGGCTTCCAGAGCCTTTTCGGTGAACTCGTAGCCTTCCGACTTGAACTGCCGCATCAGCATGCCGCGGCCCAGTTCCATATACTGGGCGCGCTGCTGGGTGCGCAGGAACTTGCGGATTCGGGCGCGGGCCTTGCCGGTGACGACGAAGCGTTCCCAGCCCGGGACAGGCGTCTGCGCCTTGGAGGTGACGATGTCGACCTGATCGCCGTTCTGCAGCTGGGTGCGCAGCGGCAGCATGCGGCCGTTGATCTTGGCCCCGACGCAATGATCGCCGACCTGCGAATGGACGGCATAGGCGAAGTCGACCGGCGTGGCGCCGCGCGGCAGCGCGATCAGGTCACCCTTCGGCGTGAAGCAGAAGACCTGATCCTGGAACAGCTCCAGCTTGGTGTGTTCCAGGAACTCTTCCGGCTTCTGCGCATGCTCCAGGATGTCCAGCAGCTCGCGCAGCCAGCGGTATTCGCCACCATTCGGGCGCGGCTGGTGATCCTGCTTGTAGGCCCAGTGGGCGGCGACGCCGAGCTCGGCGATCTCGTGCATGTCCTGGGTGCGGATCTGCACCTCGATCCGATTGCGGCCGGGACCGATCACGCCGGTGTGCAGGCTGCGGTAGCCGTTGGGCTTGGGCGTGGAAATGTAGTCCTTGAAGCGACCCGGCACGACCGGATAATGGGCGTGCACGATGCCCAGCGCCTGATAGCATTCGCCGACGGTGCCGACCGTGATGCGGAAGGCCATGATGTCGGACAGCTGTTCGAAGCTGACATTCTTGCGCTGCAGCTTGCGCCAGATCGAATAGGCCGACTTCTCGCGGCCGGTCACCGATACGTCGGGCAGCCCTTCGGCCGCCAGCAGCTCGCGCAGCTCGGTGATGATGGTTTGGACGCGGTTCTCACCCTCGCTGCGCAGGCGCGCCAACTGGGCCAGGATGCTGTCGCGCGCGTCGGGGTTCAGTTCGGCGAAGGCAAGATCGTCCAGCTCGTCCTTGATCTTGTGCATGCCGATGCGTTCGGCCAAGGGCGAGTAGATTTCGATGGTTTCGCGGGCGATGCGGCGGCGCTTTTCCGGCTTTTTCAGGTGGAACAGCGTGCGCATATTGTGAAGCCGGTCGGCCAGCTTCACCAGCAGGACACGGATGTCCTCCGACATGGCGATGACCAGCTTGCGGAAATTCTCCGCCTGCTTGGCCTGCTCGCTGTTCAGTTCCAGCCGCGACAGCTTGGTGACGCCGTCGACCAGCCGGGCGATTTCCTTGCCGAACACCCGCTCGATATCTTCGAGCGTGGCGACGGTGTCCTCGACCGTATCGTGAAGCAGCGCCGTGGCGATGGTGCCGGCGTCCAGCTTCATCTGGGTCAGGATACCGGCGACCTCCAGCGGATGGAGGAAGTAGGGATCGCCCGACGCGCGCGTCTGCGACCCGTGCGCCTTCATCGAGAAGACGTAGGCGCGGTTGAGCAGATCCTCGTCGGCCGAGGGATCATACGCCTTGACGCGCTCGACAAGCTCGTATTGCCGGATCATGCGGCCCGACCCGGCGCGCGCGGCGCCTCAAATGTGTGCGTGGTGGTCCTGAGCGAACCAAAAGGGAGCCGGATGCTCCCCACCCCATTCTTCGATGAGGGGGCGTGGAGCCCCCTCCGTGTTCTGCGGTCGTTGTCCAGAATCAGAGGTCTCCGTCGGGATCCTCGGTCATGGCGAAACCAGCGCCCGGCTCGGCATCCATGTCCGCGGCGATGTCGTCCTCTTCGCCCAGTTCCTCGCCGTCGCTCTCGCTCATGCCGTCTTCGTCGCCCAGCGAGGTGTTGCCGCGCGCAGCCCAGTCGTTCTCGCCGGCCATCAGCTCGACGATCTCTTCCTCCGGCTCGTCCGGCTCGACATGCTTCTGATGGCCCTTGATCAGGGCGTTCTTCAAATACTCCAGCGACACCGTCTCGTCCGCGATCTCGCGGAGCGCCACGACCGGGTTCTTGTCGTTGTCGCGGTCGATCGACAGCGGAGCGCCGCTAGCGACCTCACGGGCGCGCTGGGCAGCCATCATGACCAGCTCGAAACGGTTCGGAACCTTCAGGACGCAATCTTCAACGGTAACGCGGGCCATGCCAGACGAACTCCGGAGTCATAGGAGGCTCTAGACTATATGGATGTGGCCCGATAGGTGCAAGCGCGAACGACAGCGCTGCTGCATTGCGCCAGGGGAACGCCCCAGAAAAATGTCCCTATACATCAATGTGGTGTCCCGGAACAGTCGGTGGCCGCTGCCCCCTTGTATGTTCGCGTCCAATACACTAGATTTCAAAATTGGAACGCGGGTCTTTCCGCGTAATCCATGCATTTTTTCACAAGCAACGATGGAAGGATCCTGGCATTGGACCGCAATTCGACTTTGCCGCGTGATGTCAGCAAGTTGTTTTACAAGGAAGAGCGTCTCGCTCTGTTCATAGACGGCGCCAACCTCTACGCCGCAGCGCGTTCGTTGGGCTTCGACATTGATTACAAAAGGTTGCGTGACGGGTTCGCCGGGGAAGGCCGGCTGGTTCGCGCCTTCTACTACACCGCGCTGGTCGAAGACCAGGAATACTCCCCGATTCGTCCGCTGGTCGACTGGCTCGACTACAACGGCTATACCATGGTCACCAAGCCGACCAAGGAATTCACCGACGCATCGGGCCGGCGCAAGATCAAGGGCAATATGGACATTGAGCTGGCCATCGACGTGATGGAGATGGCCGACCATGTCGATCACATCCTGCTCTTCTCCGGCGACGGCGACTTCCGCCGGCTGGTGGAGGCGGTACAGCGCAAGGGCGTGCGCTTCAGCGTCGTCAGCACCGTCCGCTCGCAGCCGCCGATGGTCGCCGACGAACTGCGCCGTCAGGCCGACAACTTCATCGAACTCCAGGAACTGGCGCCCTTCATCGCCCGCACCCACCATCACCGCGAGCAGGCGCCGTCCCACCATGACCAACAGGGTGGGCCGACGATGTACGATCCCGACGACCGGGGCTGATCGCACCGGAAGGCCGTCCATGAAAAAAGGAGCGCACGAGCGCTCCTTTTTCATTCGTGGCAGCGATTTGTTCGGTAGTGCCGCGGCTAGGGGGCACTCACCCGGCGCCGGTTCCGTGCCATCCGGTCGGCCGTTTTCAGCGCCGCGATCAGGCTGGTCGCGTTGGCGACGCCCGTGCCGGCGATGTCCAGCGCGGTCCCGTGATCGGGCGAAGTGCGGACGAAGGGCAGCCCCAGCGTGATGTTCACGCCGCCGTCGAAATCCACCGTCTTCACCGGGATCAGCGCCTGATCATGGTACATGCACAACGCGGCGTCATAGCCGCGGCGGGCGGCGGCGTGGAACATGGTGTCGGGCGGGCGCGGGCCGGAAACGTCGATGCCGTCCGCGCGCAGGATGGCGATCGCCGGCTCGATGATGTCGATCTCTTCGCGGCCCATCGCCCCACCCTCCCCCGCATGGGGATTGAGCCCGGCGACGGCCAGCCTCGGCCGCTCGATGCCGAAGTCACGCGCCAGTGAAGCCGCGGTGACGCGGCCGGCATGAACGATGGCCTCTGTGGTCAGCAGGGTCACCGCGTCACGCACCGAGACATGGATGGTGACCGGCACCACCCGCAGATCGGCTGCCGCCAGCATCATGATCGGCTCGTCGGCCAGTCCGGCGAGATGCGCCAGATATTCGGTGTGGCCGGGATGACGGAAGCCGGCGGCGTAGAGCGAGGATTTTTGGATCGGGTTGGTGACCACGGCCGCCGCTTGGCCTCCCTGCACCAGGGCGACCGCCCGGTCGATGCTGGCGATCACCGCCGCACCATTGGCAGGGTCAGGTTTTCCGGCGATGACAGCGGTACCGAGCCCCACCGGCAGAACCGGCAGCGCACTGTCGAACAGCGCCACAGCCTCGTCCGGCGACGATACCGCCTGGACCGGAACCGCCAGCCCGAGCTTCGCGGCGAGCGCCGCCAGCCGCGTAGGGTCGTCGAGAACGACGAAGGGCGGCAAGCCGGCCTCATGCCGGGCCGCCCAGGCCTTCAGCGTGATGTCCCCGCCGATGCCGGCCGGCTCTCCCATGGTGAGAGCCAGCGGCACTTTGTCCGGCGGGGCGGCGGTCACAGGCGCGTCTCGATGAAGGCGGTGCGGCGCAGGTCGCGGAGATAACGGCGCGACAGCAGTTCCGCCCGCTCGGCGATCAGCTCGCGCTCGATCTCGTCGCGGCCGGGCAGCTTGGCCTCCTTGATCGGAGTCGGCGCCGCCGGCGGCGGCGGAGCCGGCTGCGCCTGCGGCGGCGGCTGGATCATCGGCATGTCGCGCTTGCAGACGATCAGGATCACCGCGGCGGCCGGGCTCATCAGCACCGGGCTGGCCTGCCCCAGCGGGATTCCCAGCGCAAGGTTCTGCAGGCCCGGCGCCATGTCCTTGACCCGCATGGTGCCCATGTCGCCCGATTCCGGCATGCCGGTTTCCTTGGCTCGGGCCTGGAAGTCGGAGCAGCTCTTGATCGACTTGCGCAGCTTCTCGGCCTGTTCCTTAACGGCCTTGGCCTGCTCCTTGGATTCGATCGGGATGATGATCTGCTTCATGTTGACGGTGGCCTTGGCCACGTCGGGCCGCGCCTGCGGACGGGGCGCCGGCGGCTGGGCGACCGGCATCGGAACTTCGCCGCCGCTGCTGCCGAAGGGCCGCTGGCCGCGCACCAGCAGGATATGATAGCCGGTGGCTGTACGAATCGGCGCCGACAGCTGCCCGCCCCGCATCCCGGCCAGCGCCTTGTCGACCTCGGGCGACAGTTCGCCGCTGCGCACCCAGCCAAGATCGCCGCCCGACGCCGCGCCGGCCGACTGCGAGAACTGGCGGGCCAGCGCGGCGAAGTTGCCGCCGCGCTTCACCTCTTCGACCAGACGTTCGGCATTGCGGCGCACCTCGTCGTCCTGGTCGGGGCTATCCACCGCCAGGAAGATCTCGGCGACCAGATATTCCGGCTTGCCGATGTTGGCCTTCAGCCGCTCCATCGCCGCGTCGATCTCATCCTCGCCGACGACGACCTCCTGACGGATGCGGCGCTGCATCACCTTCTGCCAGCCAAGCAGCGCGCGAATCTGATCCTTCAGGGTGGAGACCGGGACATTCTGCCGCTTCAGGGTTTCCTGAAGCTGCTGGCCATTCATCCGGTTCTGCTCGGCGATGCGCTTGATGGCGTCCTCGATCTCGGAGGCGGACACCGTGATGCCGAGGCGCTTGGCCTCCTGCATCTGCAGGCGCTCGTCGATCAGCAGGCGCATCACCTGCGGGGTCAGGCGCTTGATCGTCTCCGGATTGCCGGCGGCACCGGCGTTCAGCAGAGCCATGCGGATGCGGGCGTTGACGTCCGAAACCGAGACGACCTCGTCATTCACCACGGCGGCGATGCCTTCCGACCCCGGAGCCCGCGCCACCTGCGTGCCCTGGTCGGTCGGCCGGGGGGCCGCAGCGCCGGCGGCCGCCTTGACGGACTGCGCCGCGGCGGGCAGGGCCAGAAGCGCGCAGGCGGTCGCCACGGCGACGGTGGTCCGGACGGCTCGCAAACTCGACATGCTGCTCAAGCTCCAAAAACGGGTCGCCCGTTATTACGGTGGGGCCGGTGCCCCATGCAAACGGAATCGGACCTTGCCATTCAGTGCGAAACCAACTGGGCGGAATTATGACCGAAGGGGATAACCGGTCGCTTTGCGGCGAATGGCCCCACCCCCATCCGGTCATTTTCCGTCAGCCGTCCTCCAGATGAAGAAGGGCCGCGGTTCCCAGCAGCAGGCTGATGCCGGCGGGACTCCAGGCCGCCATCACGATGGGGATCGTCTCCGACATGCCGAAGGTGCGGACCACGTCGGTCATCACGAACAGGACGAATCCGGTCAGCACACCGCCGGTGACCATCGCCATCGTCCCGCCGCGCCTTGGCAGCCGCAGCGAGAATGCGGCGGCAAACAGCACCATCGCCAGGAACAGGAAGGGCTGGGCCAGCAGCGACTGGTAATGCAGCCGGTGCCGCACAGCGGGGAAGCCCGTGGTCTCCAGCGTGTGGATGAAGCGCGGCAGCTCCCAGAAGGAGATCGTCTCCGGCGGGGCGAAGCTCTCCTCGATGGTGGCCATGTCCAACTCGGTCGGGATCGTGTAGCTGTCGAGCTTCTCCGGATCCTTCTTGGCCCGGTTCAGAACGGCGTCCTGCAGTTCCCACTTGCGGTCCTTCAGTTCGGCACTGGGCGCGTCGACGCGGCCGAGATAGTTCTGATCGGCATCGAACAGGAAGACGATGACATTCGACAGCTCGAAGGTCACCGGATTGACCAGCTCCGAATGGATGAAGAACTGTTCCTTCTCGTTGGTCTGGCGCAGCCACAGGCCGGAGCGCGAGATGTTCAGCGTGCTCGACTGCAGTTTCAGATAGCGGTCCTGCAACTGCTCGTACTTGGCGATGAACACGGCGCCGACCGGATTGATCAGCGTCACCTTCACCACGCCGATGGCGGCGGCGGCGAACATCACCGGCATCAGGAATTGCCAGGCCGAAACGCCGACGGCGCGGGCGACCACCAGCTCGGCGCTGCGCGTCAGCCGCCAGAAGGTGAACATGCCCGCGAACAGGATGACGAAGGGGAAGATCTGCTGCCCGATCTCCGGCAGCTTCAGCAGCGCCATTTCCACCACCAGCCCGAAGGTCACATGTGGTTTGGTGCCGGCGCGGCGCAGCAACTCCACCGTGTCCAGCAGCAGCACGATGGCGAGCAGGATCACCATCAGCAAGCAGAACCAGACGATGAACTGCCGCCCGATGTAACGGGAAAGCGTAGGCGAGGAATACATGCGGTGTCCGGTCTCCGGAGCCCCGCCCGGCGCGCCGCCATGGCGCTTGAGGCGGACCGGCGCGGCCCCGCCCGATTGGATCGGTGCGGGCCCCCGCCGGAACAGTCCCGGCTGTTTACCCCTGTTGCGGCGCGATGACAACCGGGCCGGGGGCAGGCCTCCCTCCCGCCAATCGCGCGGCCCTATCGTTGGTGACGCATTCCTGCCTCCTTTTCCGGCTGGACTTCCTGCATCCGCACCCCAAACTGTTGGTATAGAGGCTGCACGGGAGGGTCGGTCGATGACGGACACCACGGTCGCAATCCGCCAGGCGCGCGCGTCGGATGCCGACGGCATGGCCCGCGTCCATGTGCAGAGCTGGCGGTCGACCTATCCCGGCCTGATCCCGGCGCAGTTCCTGGTCAACCTGTCCGAACCGGCCGCCGCCCAGCGCTGGGCAGCCATCGCCGAGACGCGCGGCCCCGGCCAGGGCGCCTTCGTCGCCGTCGATGTCGCTGGCGGGATCGCCGCCCCCGGCACCATCGTCGGCATCGCCTCCTTCGGCACGCGGCGGGTCGCGGTGCAGGGCCACGCGGGTGAGTTCCACGCGCTCTATCTGCTTGACGATGCAAAGGGTTACGGCATCGGCCGGCGGCTGATGGCGGCGATGGCCGACCGTTTCCTGGCGGCCGGCGTCCGGTCGGCCGCGGTGTGGTGCTTGCGCGACAACCCGTCGCGCTGGTTCTACGAACGGTTGGGCGGGATCAAGGTGGCGGAGCGGCCGATCCGCTTCGCCAGCACCGATCTGGTGGAGATCGCCTATGGCTGGCGCGACCTGACGCCGCTTGCACGCTTGTCGGCGGGGCCGGAGGTGCGGTAGTGAGGGGCCTTGAGTCCCCCGCATCAGGATTCGTCGATGTCCAGCGCCGCTTCCCTTTCCGCCGAACGCGTCCTCATTCTCGATTTCGGGTCGCAGGTCACCCAGCTCATCGCCCGCCGTGTGCGCGAGAGCGGGGTCTATTGCGAAATCCATCCCTTCGGCATGAGCGACGAGCGTATCCGCGAGTATGACCCGAAGGCCATCATCCTGTCCGGCAGCCCGGCCTCCGTCACCGAGGCGAACGGCCCGCGCGCGCCGCAGGCGGTGTTCGACCTGAAGGTCCCGGTGCTCGGCATCTGCTATGGCCAGCAGACGATGTGCCAGCAGCTGGGCGGCAACGTCTCCGGCTCCGACCACCGCGAATTCGGCCGCGCCTTCATCGAGATCAAGGAGCCCTGCGCCCTGTTCGACGGGCTGTGGGAGGTCGGATCGAAGGAACAGGTGTGGATGAGCCACGGCGACCGTGTCACCGCCCTACCCGACGGCTTCCGCGCCGTGGCGGTCAGCGATGGCGCCCCCTTCGCCGCCATCGCCAATGACCAGCGCCGCATGTATGGCGTGCAGTTCCACCCGGAGGTGGTCCACACCCCGCACGGCGCCCAGTTGCTGGCGAACTTCGTCCACCGCGTCGCCGGCATCAAGGGCGACTGGACCATGGCCGCGTTCAAGCAGCAGGCCATCGAGAAGATCCGCGCCCAGGTCGGCAAGGGCAAGGTGATCTGCGGCCTGTCCGGCGGCGTCGATTCGTCGGTCGCGGCCGTGCTGATCCACGAGGCCATCGGCGATCAACTGACCTGCATCTTCGTCGACACCGGCCTGATGCGCGCCGGCGAGTCGGAAGAGGTCGTGCGGCTGTTCCGCGACCACTACAACATCCCGCTGGTTCACCGCGAGGCATCGGACCTGTTCCTGGGCAAGCTGGCCGGCGTCACCGATCCGGAGCAGAAGCGCAAGATCATCGGCGGCCTGTTCATCGACGTCTTCGACGAGGAGAGCGCCAAGGTCGGCGGTGCGGAGTTCCTGGCCCAGGGCACCCTCTACCCCGACGTGATCGAGAGCGTGTCCTTCACCGGCGGTCCGTCGGTCACCATCAAGTCTCACCACAATGTCGGCGGCCTGCCGGAGCGGATGAAGCTGAAGCTGGTCGAGCCGCTGCGCGAGCTGTTCAAGGACGAGGTGCGCGCTTTGGGCCGCGAACTCGGCCTGCCGCCGGCCTTCATCGGCCGCCACCCCTTCCCCGGCCCGGGCCTCGCCATCCGCGTCCCCGGCGAGATCACGCCGGAGAAGCTGGAGATCCTGCGCAAGGCCGACACGATCTATCTGGAGGAAATCCGCAACGCCGGCCTCTACGACGCGATCTGGCAGGCTTTCGCCGTTCTGCTGCCGGTCCGCACCGTCGGCGTGATGGGTGACGGCCGCACCTACGACCATGTGCTGGCTCTGCGCGCCGTGACCTCCACCGACGGCATGACCGCCGACTGGTACCCCTTCCCCCACGACTTCCTGGCGCGCGTGTCCAACCGCATCGTCAACGAGGTCCGCGGCGTCAACCGCGTCGTCTACGACATCACGTCGAAGCCGCCGGGGACCATCGAGTGGGAATGAGGCGAGTGGGAGTGAGTCCACACCTCAATTTTGAATATTGAAGAACAGACTGCCCGGATCCCAGTGGTCCGGGCAGTTCTTCAATGGGGATGGTCCCTCAGCGGATTGAGGATCTCAACCCCGGCAAAATCCTTCTCATTGTCGGTGACGACGATACAGCCGTTGGCCTCCGCTACAGCCGCAATGATGGTGTCCAGCGCACTGCGTGGGCGACCGGCCGCCGAACCGTCCGCCATCAACCGCGCCCAGACAAGCGCGGCCCGCTCATCGAAGGGTAGGACTCGGCCGGCAAATAGGGCTTGAGGTCCTTCCGGCCCGGAAAACCAAGTGTCGAGCAGATCTCGCCGCTTGCCCACCGGCATTTGCAATATGCCACGGCGGATTTCCGCCACCGTCAGCGCAGCGATATAAAGATCCTCGTCGGTCTGCCTGACCATCCAAGCCATCAGCGACGGCGATGGTGTCGGCTTGACGATGTTGCTGATGATGTTGGTGTCGAGCAGGAAGCGCATTAAAAATCCACGGAACGTCCGCTCTCATGCGAACGGCTCAGATCGATGTCCGCATCAACCATGGGAGACCGCCGCAATGCGGCAAGGATGCCGCCTTTCGATGGTGGTTCACCGGCCACCGATCGGGTGACCACCGCCCGAAGCGTCGCCGCCTCCGCAGTATCCTCCGCCAGCCTCCGCGCCAACTTGCGGATCAGGTCGCGGTCGCTGCCGCGCCCCACGACCTGAAAGCGGGTCAAGCCGTCATCGCCGGCAGATGGGTGCTCATGGGTCGATCGGCGTTGCGGATTGGTCATCGTCACCCCCTGCCTCACCCCAATTTAGCCGGCGCTCCCGCCCCGGACAAGTGAGGGGAATGTCGCAAGTCGTTCAAAACAGCGACTCGACCGTCTGCGTCCTGAGACTGCGCCGTTTGCCGCGGATTGGCTTGGGGCTGGATGGCAGCATCCCCTCTCTTTGGGCGCAGAGGTCGTGCCAGACATGACCCGGCCGCTCCGGCGTCCAATACATGGGCTCGCCAAGCAGCACCTCTTCACCGCAACAGCTGCAGGGGGGATATGGGCTGGATGTGTGTTCGGACCGGTCCATCTCACCGTTATGCCAGTGGTGAGGCGATCCGTAAGTGATACGGATCAAATCAGACCGCAAGGGCGCAAAAAAATCGCTCAGCTGACGCTGAGAGGACGGAGGCCGGCCCTGCTTTCCCGCAACGGGGAAAAGCGGCCGGCCACCTTCTTTTGTCCTACCGTGCGTCGGCTAGCGCGACGCAGGCGCGGTCGCGGCCGGCGAGGCTGCCGCAGCCGTCGGCGCGCTGGGAGACGAAGCGCATCACCACGCGCTCGCCCTTGCCGACCGATTGCGGGGGAAGCAGCGCTTCGGCGACCTGCGTGGTGAATTGCGGGCTGACCCGATGCGTGGTCGGCGGCGCCGAGTCGAGACTGGCGACCTGGACCGGCTTGGCGGCGGACAGCACGGGTGCGGGCAGTGATGCCACCGCGACGGGTGCCGGGGCTGGATCGGCGAGTTTCGGCTCGGCCGGATGCGGTTCCATTCGGCGCGGCTCGACCGCACGGGATTCGGGGGCGCGGGAGTCCGGCGCGGCGGAGGCGACGACGACCGGCGCCGGCTCGGACCGCTGCGGCGGGGCGGTCGGCCTGCCGCCTTGCGGCTTCGGCGCGTCGTCCGGCACCACCGCGACCTCGATGGCCGAGGCGCCGGCGGCCTGCGACGGCTCGCGCGGCGCTGCGCCGCGCAGAACCGGGGTCAGGGCCGCCAGATACATCTTCGTCTCGCGCGGCAGCCGCTGCTTGCCGGCCAGATGCTGGGCATAGCAGGCGGGGCCGCAATTGTAGGCGGCCAGGAAACCGGGAGCGCCGAACAGGTCGTACATCTCGCGCAGATACGCGGTGCCGGCCATGATGTTGTCGCGCGGGTTCGACGGGTCGGGACCGAGACCGTACTGGGTCCGCATCAGCTCATAGGTGCCGGGCATCACCTGCATCAGCCCGATTGCCCCGGCGGAGCTGGTCAGCACCTTGCCGCTGTTGGTGGTCGCACGGCCATTGCTCTCGCGCATCATCACCGCGCGGATCCATTTCTCCGGCATGTCGTATTTCTGGGAAGCCTCGCGGATCAGCGGGACCCAGCGCGACAGCGGATCGTTCGGGTCCGGTACATAGGCGGCTTCGACCGGCGGGGCCGTCTGCACCTGCGGCGCTTCGGAGGCGCAGCCGGCCAGACCGAGGGCGAGGCACAGCATTGCACCGGCGGCGTTGATCGTCGCGAGGTTTCGTATGACCACGAGTGAATTTCCGTGCTGTTGGCGCGGGCGGGACAAGAGTTGGATCGCTTTTCAATGTATAGGCCACGCCTGTCAAGCGACATCACGGCCGTTTGTCGAATCCTGTCCCGAAGATGCCTCAAAGTTGCCCGATTTATCCCTTGTAACGAAGTCGACAATTAGGATTTTTGGCAAATGCTGGTATGCCAATCTTCGCTGCCCATCTGGATAGGACCATCCCGTGCTCCCATCCTGTCATAGGGCGCGACAATGAGAACCTTGACGGAACATCCGCGCCACCCCTAATGGAGGGCACCGGCCACGCCCTCAACCGACGCCGCCTTGACCGCAAGCCTTGTTGATCGCCTTGGGCCGGCCGAATTGGATCGACGATCATGACCGCCCCGCAACGGACCTTCACACCGGCTCCCCAGCCTTTGCAGCCCCAGCGGTCTCCGCCGCAGGGCGATGCCCCGCCCCCGCCCCGTCCGCGGCGGCGGTTCGGCCGGCTGTTGCTGGTCCTTCTGGTCGTGCTCGCGGCCGGCGGCGGGGTTGCCCTGTGGCGTGCAAGCAGCCCGGCGGCCCTTCCCCCTGCTCCGTCTGTCCCGGCGGCGGAACGGCCGGTGGAACTGACGGCGTTGGAAGTGACGGCCGTCGCGCCGCGCGCGCTGACGGAAACCGTGCGCCTCAGTGGTTCCGTTTCCCCCATGGAGCAGTCGGCGGTGAAGGCCGAAGTGGCCGCGAGGCTGGCCGAGGTGCTGGTGCGCGAGGGGCAGGCGGTCCGCCGCGGCGATGTGCTGGCCCGCTTCGACACGGTCGAGCTGACCGCCCGCCTGAACGAGAAGCAGGCCAATCTGGAGGGCGCCCGCGCCCAGATGGTGCTGGCCGAAAAGACGTTGTCCAAGAACCGCACGCTGAACCGCAGCAACATCGTTTCCGACACCAGCCTGGATCAGGCCGAAAGCAGCTTCGGCTTCCAGCGCGCGCAGGTCGATGCGCTGGCCGCCCAGGTGGAACTGGCGCGCAAGGCCCTGCGCGACGCGGTGGTGGTCAGCCCCATCGACGGCATGGTCGCCACCCGCTCCGTCAATCCGGGGGAAAATCTGGCGGTGAACGCCGCCATGTTCACCATCGTCGACCTGTCCCGGGTGGAGGTCGAGGCGACCGTCCCGGCGGAGCAGGTGGCGCGGCTCGCCGTCGGCCAAGCCGCGACCCTGCGGGTGGAAGGCTTCGGCGAGCGGGAGTTCGCCGGCCGCGTCGCCCGCATCAACCCCATGGCGCGGGCGGGGTCGCGCGCCATTCCCGTCTATGTGACGATCGACAACAAGGACGGCGCTTTGCGCGGGGGCATGTTCGCCAGTGGCGAGGTTCTGGTGGCGCAGGCATCGGGCGCCATCGCCGTGCCGCCGGTCGCCGTCCGCCATGACGAGCGAGGCGATTTCGTTCTGGTCATCACCGATGGCCGCACCGAGCGCCGGCCCGTCACGCGCGTGGGATCGTGGGCGCGCGGCGATCTGGTGCAGGTGGAGGGGCTGGCACCGGGCGACCGCGTGGTCACCGGCAACCTGCCCGGCCTGACCGCCGGCCGGCCCGTCACGATTGCCGGCACCTGATCGGGAGCAGCCGCCATGCCGATCACCCGCATCAGCGTCGACAACCCGGTCTTCGCCACCATGATGATGGTGGCGCTGATGGTGCTCGGCCTCTTCTCCTACAACCGGCTGGGCGTCGACCTGTTTCCCGACGTCGATTTCCCGGTGGTGGTGGTCAGCACCAGCTATCCCGGCGCCAGCCCGGAGACGGTGGAGACCGACATCACCCGGCCGGTCGAGGATGCGATCAACACCATCGCCGGCATCAAGACCCTGACCTCGCGCTCATACGAGGGGCAGTCGGTGGTGATCGCGGAGTTCGAGCTGAAGACCTCCTCGGTCCAGGCATTGCAGGACGTGCGCGAGAAGGTCTCGGCCATCCGCGCCACTTTCCGGGACGAGGTGAAGGATCCGCAGATCACCCGGTTCAACCCGGACGACCAGCCGATCCTGTCCATCGCCGTCACCTCCGACCTGCGGTCCTTGCGCGACCTCACCACGCTGACCGACCAGATCATCCTGAAGCGCCTGCAGAATGTCCGCGGCGTCGGCAAGGCGACCATCGCCGGCGGGGTGAAGCGCCAGATCCTGGTCCGCCTGAAGCCGGAAAAGCTGGAGGCGCTGAACGTAGGCGTCGACGAGGTGATCGCCACCGTCACCGGTGAGAACCAGGACGTTCCCGCTGGCACCGTCACCGGCCAGGGGCGGGAGCGCGTGGTGCAGGTGGAGGGGCGCGTCCGCAATCCGCGCGACCTGCTGGACCTGATCGTCGCCCGCCGCGGCAACAGCCCGGTGCGGCTGGGTCAGGTCGCCGAGGTGGTCGACGGGCAGGAGGAGCAGGACTCCGCCGCCCTGCTGAACGGCAACCCGGCGCTGGCCGTCGATGTGGTCAAGGTCCAGGGCGCCAACACGGTGGAGGTCGCGCGCGGCCTGCAGGCGGCGATCGGGGATCTGCGGACCAACGGCTCCCTGCCGCCGGACGTGACGCTGGCGGTGGTGCGTGACAGCTCCCGCGGCATCACCAACTCGCTCAGCAACGTGCAGAAGACGCTGGTCGAGGGCGGCATCCTGACCATCCTGATCGTCATGGTCTTCCTGGGGTCCTGGCGCAGCACGGTCATCACCGCCCTGACCCTGCCGGTCGCCGTGCTCGGCACCTTCGGGATGCTGGCGGCGATGGGCTTCACGCTGAACATGATGACGCTGATGGCGCTGTCGCTCGCCATCGGCATCCTGATCGACGACGCCATCGTGGTGCGCGAGAACATCATGCGCCACCTCGCCCGCGGCCAGGGCCACCGGCAGGCGGCGCTCGACGGCACGGCGGAGATCGGGCTGGCGGTTCTGGCGACCACGCTCACCATCGTCGCGGTGTTCCTGCCGGTCGCCTTCATGGGCGGCATCATCGGCCGCTTCTTCCTGCAATTCGGCATCACCGTCTCGGCGGCGGTGCTGATTTCGCTGTTCGTCTCCTTCACGCTCGACCCCATGCTGTCGAGCGTGTGGTACGACCCGGCGGCGCACGGCAAACACGGCCGCTCCATCTTCGGCCGCTTCGCGGCAGCGTTCGAACGCGGCTTCACCGCCGTCTCGCACGGCTATGGCCGGCTGCTGCGCTGGGGACTGCGCCGGCGCTGGGTGGTGATGATCGCGGCACTGGCGATCTTCTTCGGCAGCTTCCTGCTGGTCCCGCGCATCGGCGTGGAGTTCGTCCCCGCCGCCGACCTGGGCGAGCAGATCGTCGAGGTGGAAACCCCCGTCGGCTCATCGCTCGCCGCGACCACCGCCAAGACCAAACAGGTCGAGGCGGCGATCCGCGAGTTCCCGGAAATCGCCTACACCTACAGCACCGTCAATACCGGCGTGTCGATCGGCCACAACCGCGGCAGCATCTATCTGCGCTATGTTCCCATCGACCAACGCAAGCGCTCGCCGAACGACCTCGCCCCGCTGCTGCGCCAACGGCTGTCGGCGATCCCCGGCGTCACCATGGGCATCGCCATCCCCGGCGTCGGCGGCGTGCAGAAGCAGATCCAGGTGTCGGTGCAGGGCCGCGACATCGCCGAATTGGATCGGCTGTCGCAGAAGGTCATCGGCGCCATGCGCGCCATCCCCGGCTTCGTGGATGTCGACAGCACGCTGAAGGCGGCCAAGCCGACGCTCGCCGTCCGGCTGGAGCGCGACCTTGCCAGCGACCTCGGCATCAGCACCACCAAGGTGGCCGACACGCTGCGCCCGCTGTTCGCCGGCGATACGGTGTCGAGTTGGAAGGCGCCGGACGGCGAGAGCTACGACGTGCTGGTCCGCCTGCCGGAGGCCGACCGTGCCGGTCGCGCCGACCTCGACCGCATCTATCTGTCGGGTGGGAGAGACGTCGCCGACACGCCGCGCATGATCCCGCTGTCCCAGGTGGCGGATGTGACGACGACGCTCGGCGCCTCGCAGATCAACCGGCGCGATCTGCAGCGCGAGGTGAATGTCCAGGCCAACGTCCAGGGCCGCGCCGCCGGCGACGCCGGACGCGAATTGCAGGCGGCATTGGCGAAGATCGAACTGCCGCCCGGCTACCGCATCGTCTTCGGCGGATCGACCAAGGACATCGCGGAGACCAGCGGCTATGCGGCGCAGGCGCTGGCGCTCGCCGTCATCCTGATCTACCTGATCCTGGCCTCGCAGTTCGGCAGCTTCCTGCAACCGCTCGCCATCATGGCCTCGCTGCCGCTGTCGCTGGTCGGCGTGTTCCTGGGCCTGCTGGTGGCGGGATCGACGCTGAACATCTTCAGCGCCATCGGCTTCATCATGCTGATGGGTCTGGTGACCAAGAACGCCATCCTGCTGGTCGATTTCGCCAACCAGGCGCGCAAACGCGGCGCCAGCCTGCACGATGCACTGGTGGAGGCCGGCATCATCCGCCTGCGCCCCATCGTGATGACCACCGCGGCAATGATCTTCGGCATGATCCCGCTGGCGCTCGGCATCGGCGAAGGCGCGCAGCAGCGGGCGCCGATGGCCCATGCGGTGATCGGCGGCCTCTTGTCCTCCACCATCCTGACGCTGCTGGTGGTGCCGGTGGCGCTAACCTATCTGGATGGGCTGTCGCGCCGGATGAAGCGCTGGTTCGCCCACACCGATCCGGACGCCCAGCAGCACCCGGCGGAGTGAGCGTCAGGCCAGCGCGGGCGACCGGGCGGTGCCTTCCACGCCGACGCGGCCGAGATTCTCCTCCACCCAGCGCCCCGCCGCCTCGCGCCCGGCGTCGCGCAGCCAGTTCAGGAAGCTCCAGTCGGTCATAAGCTTCGAATAGAGGCCCAGGTCCTGCAAATGCTCGTCGGCGCCGATCAGGTGCAGGCGCGGGGCATCGGGAAGGGCAGACAGACAGCGCATCTCCTGCAGCAGGGCGGCGTTGAAGGTGATCTGGTTCAGCCGGGCGGCGATGCCGGCCGGATCCTCCGGGGTCGTGCCGCAGGTAAGAGGATTGATCGTCACCACCATCAGGTCGGCGCCGGGACAGGCCTCCGCCAGCGGCGACAGTGGCGGATTGGCGAGATAGCCGCCGTCCCAATACTCCTGCCCGTCGATCCGCACCGCGCGGAACAGGTGCGGCAGGCAGGCGGAGGCCAATAGATGGTCGACTTCCACCTCCGTCTCGTCGAACAGCCGCAAGGCACCGCTGCGCACGTTGGTGGCGCTGACGAACAGCCGCAGCCCGCTCCGCCGGATCAGGTCAGGCTCCACCATCTCGGTCAGCAAGCCGCGCAGCGGGTGGAAATCGGCCGCCTGCGTCTGATAGGGGGTGACCCAGCGCCGCGCCCAGTCGACCAGATGGGTCCCCGGCGCGTGATCGACGTTCCAGCGGCCGAGCAGCCGGTCGGTCACGCTCGGCCGGATCGGCCCCAGCCGCCCGGCGGCGCTCACCCGCTCCCAGAAATTCGCCAGTTCGGCCCGGGCGCCGTCGCGACCGCCCCTTGTCCAGCCCTGCACCAGCATCGCCGCGTTCATCGCACCGGCGCTAGCGCCACTGACGCCGACCAGCCGGATGTCCTCCTCCAGCAACCGGTCGAGCACGCCCCAGGTGAAGGCGCCATGCGCGCCGCCGCCCTGCAACGCCAGCGCCAGCGTCGGCTTGGGCCGCGGCAGGGCCAGCATCGGCCCCGGCCCCGACAATTCCAGCGGTTCCGCCGGCAGAGCGCGCGGCGCCGGCTTCGTCCGGCCGCGCATGCGGTTCCACAGCCTTCGGATCATGGTCATGTCCGGCACGTCTCCAACTACTAATGCTGCGTCGCAACATGAGAAGAGACTTTTGCATCGGCAAGGGGGTATGCCCATGGAGGCAGGCGCCACGGCATTGGAAACCCGCCCCCACATGCACTAAGTAGGCGCACACCTCCGACGCCGAGCCGCCACTTGCCCACCATCATTCCGATCATTGATCCCGAGGACCCGCGCATCGAACCCTACCGCGACGTGCGGGAGCGCGATCTCGTCGGCCGCGATGGGTTGTTCATCGCCGAGGGGGCGGTGGTGGTGCGCAGTCTCGTCCAGTCTACCCGGTATCGCCCCCGCTCGCTGCTGATCGCCGACAAGCGGGTGACGGCGCTGGAGCCGATGCTGGCGGCCCTGCCCCCGGACACCCCCGTCTACACCGCCACACAAGCGGTGCTCGACCGCATCGCCGGCTTTCCGCTGCACCGCGGCATCCTGGCAGTCGGCGAGAAGATCGACGTACCGAGCGCGGCCGACCTGCTGGGTGCCTGCGGCCCGGTCGCCCGGATCGTCATGCTGTTCGGCATCGGCAACCACGACAATATGGGCGGCATCTTCCGCAACGCCGCTGCCTTCGGCGCCGATGCGGTGATCCTCGATTCCGGCTGCTGCGACCCGCTCTACCGCAAGGCGATCCGCGTTTCGGTGGGGGCGACCCTGCTGGTGCCGACGGCCAAGCTCGCCGCCGGCGAGGACCCGCTTGCCCTGCTCGACCGCTTCGGGTTCGAGGCGGTGGCGCTCAGCCCCGCCGGTGCCGAGACGCTGGCCGCCCTGACCCCGCCCGGCCGCGCCGCCCTGCTGTTCGGGTCGGAAGGGCCGGGTTTGCCGCCTGCCCTGCTGGTCCGTGCCCGCAGCGTGCGCATTCCGATGGCCGGCGGCTTCGACTCCCTCAACGTGGCGACCACCAGCGGCATCGTGCTGCACCACATCGCCTCCGGACAGGCCACATGACAGACGACACCACCACGCCCGCCGCCGACCCGCATCTGGTCCACGACCTCGCCGTCGCCCATCCGGAGGTGACGACGCTGGGGGCCGCCGGCGTGCTGCGGATGCATGACGCCGAGGCGCGCGGGCTGGTGCCGCTCGGCCTGCCGCTGCCCAAGGGCAAGCGCGACCTGCTGGTCCCGGCGGAGCGGCGCGAGGCCATCCTGCTGGAGATCACCGGCCGCATCGACCGCGCCCACCGCCGCGACGCGCTGCTGGCCCAGGGCCGCCGCGCGCTGGCCGGAACCCACACCGCGTTGCTGTCCTGCGAGGACCGCACCCGCGTCCGCGCCGTCCGCAGCGACGAGTTGCCTTGGCCCGGCATGGCCCCGGCGATCCGTCTGCAAGTCTCCCGGACCTTCGACGCCCTGGAACTGTCGGACCTGTCCGATGCCGAACTGTCGGCACGGCTCGATCACGACCCCACCCTGCGCGCCGCCCTGGACGACGCGCTGTCCCGCGTCGCCACCCGGCTGCGCGATCTGGCGGAGCGGGCCGGCGACGATCCCGACTGGGGCTTCGCCAGCCTCGCCGAGCGCCTGAGCAAGGCCGCCCGCAACCGCACCGACACCGACGAACTTCTCGACCGCTGGGACCGCGAGTACGACCAGTGGCGTCGCGACCGGGCGGAGGCGCGCGGCCGGCTCTATGTCGACCGTCATTTCGACTTCTCCCGCTTCGAGCGGCTGTTCCCGGTGGCGCGCGGCATGAACCGCAAGCTGGTGCTGGTGATCGGCCCGACCAACTCCGGCAAGACCCACCGCGCCATCACCGCGCTCCGCGAGGCGCGCGACGGCGTCTATCTGGCGCCGCTGCGCCTGCTGGCGCTGGAGGTGATGGAGCGGCTGAACGCCGAAGGCACCCCCACCACGCTCATCACCGGCGAGGAGGAGATCCGCACCCCCGGCGCCCGCCACACCGCCTCCACCATCGAGGTGATGGACCCCGACCGCCCGGTGGAGGTCGCGGTGATCGACGAAATCCAGATGCTGGCCGACCCGGCACGTGGCTGGGCCTGGACCGCCGCGCTGATGGGTGTCCCGGCGGAGACCGTCTATATTCTCGGCGCGCCCGAAGTCCGTCCGCTGGTGGAGCGCGCCGCCGCCCATCTCGGCGAGGCGCTGGAGGTGGTTGAACTCGACCGCAAGACGCCGCTGTCGATGCTCGACCGCCGGCTGGAGTGGGCGGAGGTGGAACGCGGCGACGCGCTGATCGCCTTCTCCCGCCGCGAGGTCCACAGCGTCCGCGACACGCTGCTGGCGCAAGGCCTGTCGGTCGCCGCCATCTATGGCGCGCTGGCCCCGGCGGTGCGGCGGCGCGAGGCGGCGCGCTTCCTGTCCGGGGAGGCCGACGTGGTGGTGGCGACCGACGCCATCGGCATGGGGTTGAACCTGCCCTGCCGCCGCGTCCTGTTCACCGCGCTGGAAAAGTTCGACGGCAGCAGCGTCCGCCCGCTGAGCGCGACGGAGGTGAAGCAGATCGCCGGCCGCGCCGGCCGCTTCGGCCAGTTCGAGGAAGGTCATTTCGGCGTCATCGCCCGAGGCACCCCCGCCGCGCTGAAGCGCCTGCTGGAGGCGCCCGACGGCCGCCTGCGCGCCGACGCCCCCCTGCCTGTCCGACCGACCCGCGCCATGCTGGCCCGCCTCGCCAGCCACATCGACAGCGCCGAGACGCGGCTTCTGGTGGAGTGTTTCGGCAGCGCCGCCACCGCCGGCTCCCCCTTCCGGCTGGCCGACCTGTCGGCGCTTCGCCGCGCTGCGCCGATGCTGGACGCGCGGCGGCTGGCTCTGGCCGCCAAGCTCGACCTGCTGCTCGCCCCCGCCGATCTGGAGGAGCCGGAGGACGCTAAGGTCTTCGCCGCCATCCTGGATGCCGTGGAGGCGGGGGAGGTCCTGCCGCTCGCCCGGCTGATCCCGGCCCGGTTCGATGGGCTGGCCGCCGATGTGCTGGAGGCTGCATCGCGCGCCTGCGACCTCTATTTCTGGGCCTCGCGCAAGTTCCCGGACGCCCTGCCCGACCGCGACCGCGTGCGCAGCGCCCGCGACGCCATCGGCCAGCGCCTGTCCGAAGCGCTGGCCTCCCGCGCCCGCCGCCGCGAACCGCCGCCCGCCGCCGGTTTCCGCGGCGCCCCGCGCAAACGCTTCGGCCCCCGTCGACGATAAAAGCCGACTCTGAGCATCCCGGATGGTTCCCGGCGAAATTCGCTCGCATGGCACTGCTGCACTGCGAACGAAGTGACCACCACGCTGTTCTGAACTGGACCCGCCTTGGCAAGGCGCCCACATTGATAGATATCGTCTATCTCGATGTTAGAACGCATCGATTGGACACTATCGAAATGCCCTGCCATGTTGCATCGGCAGCCAAGCCTGTGGCCGCCATCGGACCGTTCAGGAGCAACCGGCGTGAAGACCGCATCCCCCACCATCGCCGATACCGTCCACACCGCCGCCCCGGCGGGCGGGCGCCGCTTCTGGACCATGCTCGGCCCCGGCTTTGTGGTGGCGGTCGGTTACATGGACCCCGGCAACTGGGCGACGGACATCGCGGCGGGCTCCAGCTTCGGCTTCGCGCTGCTGTCGGCGGTGCTGATCGCCAGCCTGGCCGGCATCTTCCTGCAAGGGCTGATCGTTCGGTTGACGCTGGCGACCGGCACCGATCTGGCCCGGTTGATCCGCCAGCGCTTCCCGCGCCCTGTGGCGATGCTGGTGTGGGCGGTGTCGGAGCTGGCGATGATCGCCACCGATCTGGCCGAACTGCTGGGCAGCGCCATCGCGCTGAAGCTGCTGTTCGGCATCCCGATCATGGCCGGCGTGGTGATCTCCGCCGTGCTGACCTTCGGCATCCTGGCCCTGCCCGGCGCCCGTGGTCGCGCCCCTGAACTGGTGGTCGGCGCGCTGATGAGCGTCGTCGTGGTCTGCTTCGCCTGGGAACTGGTGATCGCCCGCCCCGACCCCGCCGCCCTGCTGGCCGGCCTGATGCCCAGCGTCGAGTTGGCCCGCGATCCGCAGATGCTGTACCTGTCGCTGGGCATCATCGGCGCCACGGTCATGCCGCACAACCTGTTCCTGCACTCCGGTCTGGTGCGCTCGCGGCTGGCCGAGGTGAAGACGGCGGAGGAGCGCCGGCAGGCCGCCCGCTGGCTGACCATCGACCTGTCGACCGCGCTGGCCCTGGCCGGTCTGGTCAACGGGTCCATCCTTGCGGTCGCCGCCGTCACCTTCCAGGGCGTGGGAGCCGGCAGCGCCCCCGGCATCGAGGACGCGCACACCCTGCTGGGCAGCAACATCGGCGGCGCCGCCGCGCTGGTCTTCGCCATCGCCCTGCTGGCCGCTGGCCAAAGCTCCACCACCACCGGCACGATGGCCGGGCAGATGGTGACGGAGGGCTTCTTGAACCTGCGGCTGCGCCCGATCACGCGGGCACTGATCACCCGCGGCGCCTCGCTGATCCCGGCGCTGGCGGTTCTGGGCAGTGCGGGCGACGGCGCGGTGGACGGGTTGCTGGTGCTGAGTCAGGTGGTGCTGGCGCTGACCCTGCCCTTCATCCTGATCCCGATGCTGTTGCTGCTGCGGAATGACAAACTGATGGGCGGGCTGGCGATGGCGCCGCTGACCCTGCGGCTGGCCAGCCTGACCGTGCTGGTGCTGACCGGCCTGTCCGGCTGGCTGGCCGGCACCACCGCGATGGTGTGAGCGGAAAGGCACCTCGACCCGGACCGGGGAATGGTCCATCTTGCGGCCCGTTCCCCGTTTTCCCTTTCCCTGGCCGGTGCCTAATGGATCCCGCTCTTGAACAACGTCTTGCCGATCTGGAAAGCCGCCTCGCCCATCACGAGCGCATGGCGGAGGAGATGTCCGAGGTCATCTTCGCCCTGGGCCAGACCATCGACCGCCTGACCGCCCAATTGAAACGCATGCGTGATCGGGTGGAGGCAGCGGAATATGCCATCGCCTCCCCGCAGGACGACCGGCCGCCGCCGCATTATTGAGCCGGGCCGGTCCTTTGGCGGAGTTTAACCCACGCCTATTCCTCCCTCGCCCCGCGTGTAGTCCGGGTGAGGGAGGAGATCGCTGGATCAATCCTCGGCGTACGGATTCTTGCCCTTGCGCAGCAGCAGGCGCACCGGCACGCCGGGCATGTCGAAGCTGTCGCGCAGGTGGGTGGTCAGATAGCGCTGGTAGCTTTCCGGCAGGTCCAGCGGCTTGTTCACGAACAGCGCGAAAGTGGGCGGACGGGTCTTCACCTGGGTGACGTAGCGGATCTTGACCCGGCGACCCTCGACCAGGGGCGGCGGATGGTGTTCCAGAACGCCTTCGATCCAGCGGTTCAGCTGCGCTGTCGGGATGCGGCGGTTCCAGACGGTGTAGGTCTCCAGCACGCCGTCCAGCAGCGTGTCGAGCTTGTGGCCCTTCAGCGCCGAGATGGTGACGACCTTCACGCCCTTGATGTAGCCGAGCGAAGCCTGCAGCTTGTCCTCGACCTGACGCAACGCCATGGCGCGGTCATCGACCGTGTCCCACTTGTTGACCGCGATGACCAGGGCACGGCCCTCGGAGATCACCAGGCGCGCAATGGTCAGGTCCTGCTTGTCGAGGATGGCGGCGGCATCGACCACCAGCACCACGACATTGGCCATGCGAATGACGCGCAGGCTGTCGGCGACCGCCAGCTTCTCCACCTTCTCGTCCACACGGGCGCGGCGGCGCATGCCGGCGGTGTCGACCAGCTTGAAGCGGCGGTCGCGCCATTCCCAATCGACGGAGATGGCGTCGCGGGTCATACCGGCCTCGGGGCCGGTCAGCACGCGCTCCTCGCCCAACAGGCTGTTCAGCAGGGTCGATTTGCCGACGTTCGGACGGCCGACGATGGCGATCTGGATCGGCTTGCTGCGGTCCTCTTCCGGCTCCGGCTGGTCGCCGACCGGGATGGAGGGATCGTAGCCGTCGTCCTTCTCCTCGACCTCGCCGGTGTCTTCCGGCGGGGCGTAGGGCAGCAGCGCCTCGACCAGATCGGCCATGCCCTCGCCATGCTCGGCGGACAACGGGATCGGATCGCCCAGGCCCAGCTCGTAGGATTCGAACATGCCGGGCTGGCTGGCCTTGCCTTCGGTCTTGTTGGCGACCAGCAGGACCGGGGTCTTGCTCCGGCGCAGCAGGTTGGCGAAATGGCGGTCCAGCGGCGTGATGCCGGCGCGGGCGTCGATGATGAACAGCGCCACGTCGGCGCGCTCAAGCGCCTGCTCGGTCTGGCGGCGCATGCGCGCCTCCAGGCTGTCGTCGGTCACGTCCTCCAGGCCGGCGGTATCCACCACCGTGAAGGACAAGCCACCGACATGGGCCGGGGCCGAGCGCCAGTCACGGGTGACGCCCGGCGTATCGTCCACCAGGGCCAGCTTCTTGCCGGCCAGACGGTTGAAGAGAGTCGATTTGCCGACATTCGGCCGACCGACGAGGACCACGGTGAACGACATGGGGCCAAAGGCCTTTCACAACAGACGGAGGAAATCCGCGATCAGCGGAACGCGACCAGCGTTCCGTTGTCGCACAGCACATATAGAGTGTTGTTGGCAACGACCGGCGGCAAGTAGGAACCGGTGGGGAGCGAACGGGTCACCTCCACCCGGCCGTCCGACGGCGACAGTCCGAGCAGCTGGCCATTGGAGCCGGTGACCCACAGGCGGCTGCCCGCCATCACCGGGCCGGACCAGACGATCGGTCCCGACTTGTCCTCCGGATCCTTGAAGCGGGCGAGCGGGGCGACCCAGCGGACCTTGCCGTTCTGGCGCGCCACCGCGACGACCTCCTGGTCGTTGGTGACGGTGAACAGGTAGTCGCCGGCCAGCCAGGGGGTCTGGACGCCGCCGATCTCCGTTTCCCAGATACGGGCGCCGATTCGCTCGTCGATGGCGACCATGCGGCCGGAATGGCCGATGGCGTAGACGTTGCCGCGATCGACCACCGGCAGGCCGCGGATGTCGGCCAGATTGCTCAGCTGCCCGGTGCGGCGGATGGCGGCGAGGCTGTCCTGCCAAGACACGCGGCCGTTTTCCGGACGCAGGCCGAACAGCTCGCCCGACGAATAGGGGGAGACGACCAGCGTGCCGGTGGCCGCCGGGCTGGCGGCGCCGAGCAGGCCGGCGGTCTCCAGGATGCCCTGCTGCGACCACTGCACCGCACCGTCGTCGGTGGAGAGCGCGATGGTCTGGTTGTCGAGCGTGATGACCAGCACGCGGCCGCCGGCCACCGTGGGCGCGCCGCGGACCGGGCCGGCGATGCGCTTGCGCCACAGGATCTTGCCGGTGGCGGCGTCGAGCGACAGCACCTCGGCGAAGCCGGTGGCGGCATAGACGCGGCCGTCGGCATAGGCGACGCCGCCGCCGGTGGCCCCGCCCCGCTCGTTCTCCGGCCGGGTGTCGACCCGCCACAGCGACTGGCCGCTGCGCTCGTTCAGCGCGGAGACATGCGAGTCGGCGTCCATCGCGAAGATGCGGCCGTCGGCGATCACCGGCGTGCCGAGCAGCGCGCGCGAGCTGCTGGAGCCCGAACCGATGTCGGCGCGCCAGGCGTCGGACGGGTTGGCGGACAGAGCGAGGTTGCCCAGCACATGGTCCGGCGTGCCGCCCGGCTGCGCCCAGGCCGCGTTGGCGACCGGCGGCGGCACGGTGACGGCGACGGCGGCGAGCTGTGCGTCCGGCTCCACCTTGCGCTCGCGCTGGAGCACGGCGACGCGCTTGCCCGGCAGGGGCGGATCGGGCGTCTTGCCGAACCAGCTGTCCACGGTGTCGCAGCCGGCGAGGAAGACGGACAGCAGCGATGCGGACAGCAGCGCCGCGCGGCGGATGGAGCCGGCCTTCATCTTGTTGTTCTTCATGGCCCTGGATCAGCCCTTGCCGTAGAGGGAGGCGAGATCGGCGGCACGGCCACGCACGCCCGACGGCGCTTGCTGGTCATCCGCCAGTTGCTTGTAGAGCGTGCGCGCCTTTTCCGTGTCACCGGCGCGGGCGGCCAGCATCGCCGTCAGCTCGCGCGCCGTGAAGCGCCAGGGGCTGGTGTCGGCGGTCAGCGGCTGCAGCTTCGCCGTCAGCTGGGCCGGGTCGCCCTTTTCCGCACGCTGCGTCACCGCCAGCAGGGTGGCGAGGTCGCGGTACTCGGCGGGCACGGAGCCGTTAGCGGCAATGCCGTCATAGATGGTCGCAGCCTCGTCCGGCTTGTTCTGGCGGATCAGCAGCGCCGCGGCGTTGAACTGGGCGATGGCGGCGAGGTCGGGCTTGGCGGAGCCGGCGAAGGCCGACAGCGCCTCCACCCCCTTCTCCGGTCCCTGGGCACTCTGCGAGATGGCGGTGACCAGGGCGGCGGTCTGCTCCTGCTTCTGCTGCGCCTGCCAATGGCGCCAGTAGCTGTAGCCGCCGGTGCCGGCGACGACCAGGACAGCCGCGGCGATCATGGCGCCGCCATACTTCTTGAACAGGTGCTCCGCGCGGTCCCGGCGCAGATCCTCGTCGACTTCGCGGAAAATATCGCTCATGGCGCTGCGGTTGCGTCCCTGCGGTGGCGGCGTCGCGCACGGCCCGGATGGCGGCGCGGGTCAGGCGGAACCCGTCCGGCCGGTGAACCGGACGGATGATTCCACAAGATCAAGAGGGGCGGATAGCATCGGGCAACCCGCCGGGTCAAGAGGCTCACTGCCGTGGACGGGAGTCCGGCCGTTGCCGCCAAAAGAAAACGGGCCGCGGAGGGGTTCCCCCGGCGGCCCAGTTCCGCGACCCGTACGTGCCCCGGATCGGTCGATGCAGTCTGAGGTCGATGCTGTCCGAACTTACGCCGACATGGCTGCGGCGGCGATGACCGCCTGGGTGCGGTTCTTCACGCCCAGCGACTTGAAGATGGCGGTGACGTGGATCTTCACCGTGCCTTCCGACAGGCCCAGTTCATAGGCGATCTGCTTGTTCGACTTGCCGAGACGCAGGCATTCCAGCACTTCGCGCTGGCGCTGGGTCAGACCGTAGCCGGCGCTGCGGTCGGACATGTCCACCGTGCGGCGGCGCGGCGCGGCCTCCATGCTGGCGGTCAGCGCGCCCGGCGGCAGGTAGATGCCGCCCGAGAACACCAGGTTCAGGGCGCCCATCATCACCTTCACGCTGCTCGACTTCGGGATGTAGCCGGTCGCGCCATGGTCGAGCGCGCCACGGATGTCGCCCAGAGCCTCCGAAGCGGAGATCACCACCACCGGCACACCCGGCTGCAGCGCCTGGATCTCGCGCAGGCCGTCGAAGCCCGGCCAGTTCGGCATATGCAGGTCCATCAGGATGATGTCGAAGGTGCTGCCGGCCCGGCACTGGTCCAGCACCTCGTCAAAGGTCCCGGCCTCGACGAAGCTGGCCTCGCCCTGAAGTTGCTCCAGCAGACGCCGCAGACCTTCGCGAAACAGCAGATGGTCGTCCCCGATCAGAATCTTCATGGTCCCCGTCATCCTCGCTCGCCGACCCTTGCCGGTGCCGTCCGCTTACGAACGACCGCCCGTCAGGGCTGTTGTCTGTTGTCCGGCACGCCCCCGCGGCACCCGGATCACCACATTCGCGCCGAATACATGGCTTGGTGGTCGATTGGTCTGTGCGCCCTCTTCGGACATCGGCCGGAAGACCGTCTGCCGTTGTGGGCTTGTTCTTCGCTGTGTTGGGTATCTGATACCACGATCGGTCGGGACCCTGTATCCCGACAAGGGCCATAGGTCATTCGAAGCCGGCATTCCCCTTCGAGGCACCTTTGGTCATGGCACGACCAAGAATTGCCTCCACCAAAAGTCATAGCTTCTTCTGCGCGTGCGAACAGAGTTATCGCGCGAGCGCATCGGATTCACTTGGCCCGATCGGGCTCATTCGAAAAGAGACCTGTTGTCTCCATTAGTGACGGGAATTTTTCTGGAACCTTGCCATCTTTGCGGCGTTCGTGTGGCAAGGATTTGGTTTATCCCGATTCGAACGCGCAGAAGAGTAAGAAAAACCAGCGACCAAACCGAAAGGATATCCCTGATGGATGCCTGTACCAACGCGCATTCCCCTGTGACCCGCTCAGCACACATCATTCCATAGGTGTTACCGTTTCGAAACCTGAGGCGACCAACAAGGAGACGATAAGCGATCTTGGCTGATCATCCATCGCCTGATTTACGCGGAGCCCGGTTCATTTCTAAATCACGCGGTGCGAACAGGACTTTCCCGATCCCGACGAAGGGGGAGTTTGCAGTCCGCGCCGCAATACTTCGATGTCCACAATAATTTTCCGGATGACGTGAGTTTTATGATGACGTGCCTGGGCCAACCGGCCGGTTCCTCTTCAACCCTTAGACGCAGGCGGCAATGCCCTGAGCCGGGCCGGCCGTGGATGCCTCCTCCAGACAGAGCTGACCCATGCACACACACCATGAGTACGCCCATGAGAAAGCATCTCACCAGACCCGCAACGCGGTGACTCCCATGCATGTCTGCCTGATCCTCGACAACAACGCGCTGACCGAGAACGTGGTCCAGCAACTGGACCGTGGCGGTCGCCACCGGGTCACGGTTCTGCACGATATCGGGGAGCTGACGCAGAGCGCGCTGACGCCGGATGCGATCCTGATCGGGCTGCAGCAGTTCACCGCGCTGCGCGAGAACGAACCGATGGTCTATCTGCGGCTGTCCCGCCGCTCGCGGATCGTCGTCGTGCTGTCGTCGCGTGAGCTGCTGGACGCCGCCCATATCCTTGCCTTCGCCGACGCGTGGGTGTTCGAGGATCTGAACGTCGACCGCATCAACGAGCTGCTGGACCTGGGGCTGGAAGGCCACTGCCTGATGCCCAAGCAGTTCCTGTCACGCCTCGGCGTCGACGAGATCCGGCTGACGCTGCTGCCGCGCCTGTCCGATCCGGAGTTCGAGACGCTGCGCCTGCTGGGCGAGGGCATGAACAACCGGACCATCGCCAACGCGCTGGACCTGTCGGAAGCGGTCATCAAGTCGATGGTGCGCAGCGTTCTGTCCAAGCTGCATTTCCGCAACCGGACGGAGGCCGGCGTATTCGCCGCCCGGCAGCAGGGTGCCCTGGAACAGGCGCGGACCGGCATGACCCCGCCGCACGTCCACGCCGCCGCCGCCCGCCGGGCCGGGGTTTGACCGACAGGCCAGGACCGCGCAGGATTCGCGCGGTCCAGCAGTGCCGCCCAGCCAGACCTGATCCGGCGAACCTGGATCAGCCAGCCAAGCGGCGGCCGGCCATCGCCTCTTCGAAACGGTCGAAGCGGGCGTCGAAAGCCTGACGATCGATCTCGGCCAGCCGGAAGCGGACGCGCACCACCCCCTCCTCCCGATTGAAGGCGTCGAAGGGCAGCGCCACGCCCAGGCTGTCGAACAGCAGGGTGCCGCGTGCGCCGACGGAGTCGGCCTCGCCCAGCGCCGCGCCATGACGGGAAATGTCCAGCAGCCGCACCGTCAGGCGCCCCTCCGCCCCCTCCACGATGCAGGGCGCCTCGACGCGATAGCGCGGCACGCTGCGGCGATCCACGTCGTCGGTCGCCGTGCGTACGGCGCGGACCAGCACATGCATCAACTCGTCGATGCTGTGGGTCACTTCCGACGCCCCGGCGCGCAGCATGTCGGCGCGCTCCTCCGTCACCTTGGCCTCGCGTGATACCTCGTCGATGCGGGTCGAGACGTCGGTGGCGGCGCCGGCGGTCTGGCCGACATTGCGCGAGATTTCCTGGGTCGCCGAAGCCTGCTGTTCCACCGCGGCGGCCACCGTGCCGGAGATGGCGTCGATCTCGCCGATGGTGCGGCTGATGTCGCGCACCTCCTCCACGCTACGGGCGGTGACCGACTGGATCTCGCCGATCAGGCGCGAGATCTCCTCGGTCGAGCGCGAGGTCTGGTTGGCGAGGTTCTTCACCTCGCCGGCGACGACGGCGAATCCCTTGCCCGCCTCCCCGGCCCGCGCCGCCTCGATGGTGGCGTTCAGGGCAAGCAGGTTGGTCTGGGCGGCGATGCCCTGGATCAGCTCCGCCACGTCGCCGATCCGGCTGACCGCCGAGGACAGCGATTCGATGGTGCTTTCGGTCCGGTTGCTGGCGGCGACGGCGGCGCGGGTGACCCCGGCAGCATGTCCGACCTGATTGCCGATCTCCTCGATGGAAGCCGAGAGCTGCTCGGCAGCCGAGGCCACTGCCTGGGCGTTGCTGAGCGCCTGGGCCGCCGCCGCGGCGACGTTCTGGGCGTTGGACCCGACCAGCCCGGCCGATTTCGCCATGGCGTCGGCGTTGCGGTCCATCTCCTGCGTGCGGGCGGCGACCCGCTCGACGGCGCTGCGGCTTTCCTGCTCCACCGTATCGGCCATCGACTGCAGCGCCTTGCGCTTCTGCGCCTCGCCCTGGATGCGCTGATGCTCCTGCTCGGCGCGCAGACGTTCCGCCTCGGCCATGCCGTCGCGGAAGACGAGGACGGAGCGCGACATCGCGCCGATCTCGTCCATACGTTTCACGCCGGCAACGCTGGCCGACAGATCGCCGGAGGACAGCGCGGTCATCACTTGGCTGAGTTGGCCCAGCGGACGCAGCAGCCAACGCGACACCAGATAGCCCGGCACCGCCAGAACCAGGGCGCAGATCACCACCAGCATGGTGGCGAAGCGCATGCTGTCGTCGAAGGTCTTGAGCACCTCCGCCTTCTTGATGCCGACATAGAGGATGCCGACCGGCTTTCCGGCCGCGTCCTTGATCGGGTCATAGGCGGCGTAATAGGGCTCGCCCAGGATATCGACCATGCCGCGGAAGGGAACGCCCTGGCGCAGCACCGAGTCATAGGCCGGGCCCTGCGCCAGCGTGGTGCCGACGGCACGGCTGCCGTCGGGCTTGGCGACGTTGGTGGCGATGCGGCGGTCGCCCAGGAACAGGGTGGCCGTACCCCCGGTGATGCGCTTGATCTTGTCGACCACGAGGTTGTTGTCGTTCATCACGACACCGTCCAGCAGCATCTTGCCGTCGGCTACGGAGAACTGGCCGCCGCGTTCCTGCAGCGAGGACCAGGCGATGTCCATGCTGAGCCGCTGCATCTCGATCGCCTGCCGCTCCAAGTCACGGACGATCACCTGACCGATCGCGAACAGGATCGCCGTGCTGAGGATCAGCATGCCGAAAAGGTTCAACAGGGTGACTTTCGTGGAGATCGAAAGCCGGCCGACGAAGGCGCGCAGGGCGTCCATGAGTGCCATCCACCAGGAAAACATGTTGCAGATGCGAGATCGCTGTCGCACCGCACTATGCCATCGTGGTTTAGGGTGCATTCATTTAAAATACATACGACTCCTGCGGCAACTTGTCGCCTTACGAGATCTTTATGAATTCAACCTCGGGGTGATTTTTCCGTAGGCACGGCATGATCGAATCTTTCATACCGCCACAGGAAGACGGTCGAAATCAGAACAGCCGTGCACCGTCCGGGACCGCATGATCCGGGCCGACCAGCACCACGGCGCCCTCGGCGTCGGGCAGGCCCAGGCACAGCACCTCGCTGGTGAAGGGGCCGATTCGCTTGGGCGGAAAATTCACCACCGCCAGAACCTGGCGTCCTACCAGCGCGTCGGCAGCGTAGTGGCTGGTGATCTGGGCGGAGCTGCGCTTGGTGCCGATCTCACCGCCGAAATCGATGGTCAGCTTGTAGGCCGGCTTGCGCGCCTCCGGAAAGGCATCGACGGCGCGGATGGTGCCTACACGGATGTCGACCTTGGTGAAATCGTCGTAGGAGATGGTCATGACGGGTCCGATGCGGTGGTTTTATGATTGGCGATCGGATTCACGCTCCAAATCGATTCCGATTTTACGCGATCCGATCTAGCGGTCGGCGCCAGGGTAGCGCGGCAGAACGGGCATCGGAACCGGGAAGGCGCGTCCGGACCATCCGGCACAAACGAAAAAGGGGCCGCCGATGGCGACCCCTCTTCGCTGATTTCCGGCGGACCGGAGTGGATCAGGACTTCGCCTTGGCAATGGCGGCCTTGACCTCGTCCAGGCTGTCCGACACGCGCTTGGTCAGGATCTCGGCGGCCTCGGTGTTCGACTTGGCGATCATCTCGCTCAGCTCGCGGATGTTGGCCAGTGACTTCTCGAAGGCGGCCTTGACCAGATCGGCCTGCTTGGCGGCCTTCTCTTCCGGGGTGCCGGCGGCGGTCAGTTCACCGACGGCGCGGTTCACGTCCTCGGCGACGGTGCGCAGCACCTCGGCCTGACGACGGACGATGGCCTGGAAGCCTTCGAAGGCCAGCTGGTTGGCAGCGGTCACCGCCTCGATGTTGCGGCGCTGGCTGGCGATGATGGACTCGACGTCCACGCCCGGCACCTTCAGGTCACCCATCATCTTGGACGGATCGAATTCGAGGAAGGGGTTACCGCTGATCTTGGCCATGTTTCTCATCCCAGTATCGGTGTTTGCTGCCCGCATCTGAATACGGGCATGTTGCGTCGCAACATTACAGAGGCCGACTATGCAGAGTGCCGAAAAGTTAGTCAATCCGGTTTTTTGCGCCGCAGCATAACCTTGGCGGGTGGAAGCCCACGCCGCGGAACGCCCGCCCGTCGCTAAATACCTGACGACATGGACTCTGTTCCCGACGACCGGCCCAGCGGCCCGCGCGACCGGGTCCAGCGGCAGAAGGTCGCGCCCCAGCGCTCCGCCCCGCGCAACGCATTGTCGAGCGCGGCCATGGTGCGCGACAGGTCGGCGGTGTCGTCGTTCAGGAACACCCGCATCACCCGCGCATGGACGGTGCCGAGACCGGCGACCAGCGCCGTGCCGCCGCGCTGGTCCGGGTCGATCCCGGCGGCGCGCAGCATCCAGGCCATGGAACGGCCGAAGGCGCAGGAGAAGGCCAGCGCGGTGGCCGGATCGGCCGGCAGGTCGCGTACGACGGAACGCAGGCCGTCACGGAAGGGGCGCAGAGCGTCGAAGCGGCGCATCATCACGTCGAACAGCCGGTCGCGCGCCGATTCGGTCGGGTCCGCGGCGATATCCCCGGCCAGGACCGTTTCATCGGCGACCCGCGATACCGCCGCCAGCAGGTCGGCGCGCCCGCGAAAGCGGTGATGAAAGCGCGACAGCGGGATGCCGGCGGTGTGCGCGACCTCCAGCAGGCCGACGTGGCGCCAGCCCTTCTCGGCCGCCAGCCCCATTGCTGCCGATGCCACGGCACGGTCGAGGGCGTCGGGGTCCGCAAAATCCCGGGCGGGGTCTGAGCGAAAGCTGTTGTCTTCAGGCTTGTCGGACGACATGTCGGACATGGCACCACCTCCAGGCGACAGGGATCGCCTGATAAAATGGTGTGCGGACGGGCGAACGTCACCCGTCCACCCCTTCAGTTATGCCTTGCGCACGGTCTCCACCCGGCCGCCGGTCATGCTGACCAGATCGGCAGGGGTCAGGCGGAAAACGGCGTTGGGGGTGCCGGCGGCGGCCCAGATGGTCTCCAGCCGCAGCAGGTCGTCGTCGATCAGCACCAGAGGCGGGACGGCATGGCCGATTGGCGGAACGCCGCCGATGGCGAAGCCGGTCGATTCCCGGACGAACTCGGGGTCGGCACGCTCAATCTTCTCGCCGATCAGCCGCCCGACCGCCTTCTCGTCCACCCGGTTGGCGCCGCTGGCGACGACCAGGACCGGGCGCCCGGTCTCCTTGGTACGGAAGATCAGCGACTTGGCGATCTGCGCCACCTCGCAGCCGACGGAGTTGGCCGCGTCTTCCGAGGTGCGGGTGCTGCCTTCATGTTCGACCACATGATGGCCAAGGCCGATGCTGTCCAGCAGTGCCTGGACGCGGGCGGCGGAGGGGCTGAGGGTGGTCACGGCGGCGCCTCCTCAGCCAGCCAACTCGCGCGACCGCCGGGTGGCGGCGGCGATGGCGGCGGTCATCACCGGCTGCATGCCTTCCGGCGCCATCAGCACCTCCAGCGCGGCCTGGGTGGTGCCATTCGGGCTGGTCACCGCCTTGCGCAGGTCGGCGGCATCCTGCGGCGAGGCGTCGAGCAGGGCGCCGGCGCCGGACACGGTGGCGCGGGCCAGCCGCATCGCCAGATCGGCGGGCAGACCGGCTGCCTCGCCGGCCTTGGCCATCGCCTCGACCAGGAAGAAGACATAGGCTGGACCGCTGCCCGACACGGCGGTGACGGGGTCCAGCAACCCCTCGTCCTCCACCCAGGCGACATCGCCGACGGCGCGCAGCAGGCGGTCGGACAGCTCACGCTGACTGGCGCTGACGCGGGCGTTCGGAACGGCGACGGTCATGCCGCGGCCGATGGCGGCCGGCGTGTTGGGCATGGAGCGGACGACGACCGCCCCCTCCCCCAGCAGGCGTTCGAAATAGGCGATGGTCTTGCCGGCGGCGATCGACAGGAAGACGGTGCCGGGGCGGACCAGGGCGCGGTAGGACGGCAGAGCGTCCTCCATCACCTGCGGCTTCACCGCCAGGACGATCACGTCGGGAACGAAGCCGGCCGGCAGGGCGTCGGCGCCGGATGCCAGGGTGACGCGCGAATCGCCCGCCACCGACTGCGGCAGACCGGCGCGGTCGACCACCACCACGCGCGACGCGGTCCCGGCGGCGAGCCAGCCGTCCAGCATCGCCCCGCCCATCTTCCCGCAACCGACCAGCAGCAGCGACGCACCCGATTCCGCCGTCATGACCAAGACCTTCCCCTCGCTTGAGACTTCTTGTTCTTTACGCTTCGCCCATGGTGTCGAGAATGGCGGCGGACACCGCTTCGGACGCCGATTTTCCGCCCCAGATCACGAACTGGAAGGCAGGATAGAAGCGCTCGCACTCCGACAGGGCGATCTCCACCAGATCCTCCAGCTGCTCCACCGCGGCGCCACGCGATCCGCGCAGCAGCATGGTCTGGCGGAACATCGGCGTGTGCTCCTCCGAGCAGACGTCGAAATGGCCGAGCCACATGCGGCCGTTGACCTCGGCCAGCAGTTCGGCGACGGCGGTGCGGCGGGCGGCCTGGACCTTCATGTCGAACTGGCAGGAGAACTGCATTGCGCTGACGTCCGGCTGCCAGACGAAATAGAGCCGGTAATCGCACCAGCGCCCGCCGATCTCGACGACCAACTCGTCCTCGGTGGCGCGGTCGAAGGGCCATTCGTTGGCGGTGACGATCTCCTCGACCACGTCGAGCGGATTGTGGGCGGAAGTGGTGGTCTCTACGGCGACTGCCGACATGTGCGCGTCCTCCTGTGAAGGCGCTATGGGCGGTACCGTTCACCCGAACCGCAGCAACGCGCCGGCGATGGCGCGCGGTCCGGGGCAATACCCCGAATATGATGAAAAGGCGGGCTGGACCGAAGCCGGGCGAAGCGCTGCCGCGGACCGCCCCGGCCGCAGGACACGCCGCGGGATGACGGCGCGTGACGACGGGAGGGAGCGTCCGGTGGGTGCGGCAGCGCTGCCGCTCAGGGTGCTGGGGAGGCCTTGGTCTCGGGCTTGCCCCCGCCCGCCGCAGCGGGCTTGGCCGGCTCGGATTCGGCCACGGCGGGGACGCCGGCCGGCTCGACCACGACCGGCAGCGGTGCCTTCGCGGCGCTCAGCGATGCGACGGTGGCCTCCAGCGCGGCAAGCCGCTCGGCCATCGCCTCCTGCTCCTCGCGGGCCTTGGCGGCCATGGCGCGGACAGCCTCGTACTCCTCGCGGCTGACGACGTCCATCCGTGACAGAACCCGTTCGAGCTGGGCCCGCAGTTGGCCTTCGGCCTCTTCGCGCAAGGACGAGAAGGCGCCGAGCGCGCCACCTGCCACACGGGCGAGGTCGTCCAAAATCCTGTTGTCCACCTGCATCGCTCTGACTTCCGGTTACCGTTCGTTCATTATGGACGCCACACGCCGCGACTTCAACGCCCTTGGAACGCCCATTGCCCTGGGGACAGGACGTCATTTGAGCCAAGCCTTATTTGGCGGGCGCGGCTGCGTTGAAGTGGTCACGCAGGGCCTTCAGGTCCAGCGTCTGCGTCGGCGCGGACCAGGGACCTGCCATGCGTAGCGTCAGCGGCGGCAGATCGCCGTCCGCCTTCACCGCCAGCGCCAACGCCAGATCCACCCGTTCGTCGGGAAGGGAGACCGTGCCGGTCAGCGTGCCGTCAGCCGGCGCGGTGGTCAGGCGGGCGTCCTCGGTGCGGATCACCCCCTTGTCGATGGCGAAGCGGGCGTCCAGCCGGTCCAGCTTGGTCTCACCACCCTGCAGCGCGCCGGCGACGGCGCCCAGCACCTCCTGCGTGCGCTCCGCCCCGGCGAGGCGGCTGCGCAGCGCGGTGAGATCGACGCCGCGCAGCACGCCGCCCGACGCCACCGCCCGACCTCGGCCGGTCAGGCTGCTCAGCAGCGCGTCGCCTCGACCGCTGCCCGACAGCGTCACGTCGAGGTCGACGGTGCCGCCGCTGAGGCCAAGCCCGGCGAAGCCGGACAGCGCGCTGCCCATGTCGGCCTTGATGACGGTGAGATCGGCGTCGAGCTTCGGCGCCTGCCCCGGCGCGGCGGCGAGGCGGCCGCTGAGGCCGATCTGCCCACCCTGCCATTCGCCGTCCAGTTGCTCCAGGGTCGCGACGCCGTTGTCCAGAGTGGCGCGCAGCGCCGGCTGGACGATGCGCTGCCCCGCCACCGTCAGCGAGGTGGAGGTCAGGCCGAGCCGCCCGTCCAGCGACTGTATCCAGCCGAGATCGGCCAGTGGATCGGTGGGCGGCAGGTCTGCGGCGGGATCCGCTGCTGTGGGCGCGGTGCGGCCGGCGCCATCGCCGACCAGCGGCGCATTGCGCAGCCGGTCGAGATCGAGGTCGCCGGTCTGGATGTCGGCCTGGAAGGCGGTGCGCTCCGACTTGCGGTCGAGGGTCAGCTTGCCGCGCACGGGGATGCCGGCGACCAGCCCCTGGAGGTTCTTCAGGGCGGGGGATGCCGCATTGCCCGACAGTTCGCCATAGAGGTCCAGCGGGCCGTAGGCGCGGGCAAGACCGCTGTCGGTGAACAGGGCGGCGAGGCGGCCAATCTCCGGATGGGTGACGCGCAGCTTCAGGTCGGCCTCGGGCTTGCGGTCGAGGCCGAGCAGGGCGCCGCCGGCGTCGACCGTGCCGCCGAGCATGCCGGCCGAGGCCTCCACCGCCAGCCGCTCGCCATCGCCGGCCAGCCGGGCCTTGACGCTGACCGCGCCCAAACGTTCCGGAACCGGCAGGCCGGGCGGCCAGGACACGGCGCTGGGCAGGCCGCCAAGCGATTGCGCCTGCGCCGCCAGGGCGAGGTTGACGCCGCGCAGCGGGATCAGGCTGGCGACCTGACCGTCGATCCGCGCCTGCAGACCGGCGATGTCGTCCACCTTGGCCTCGCGCACCGTCAACGCGCCGGACGCGACCGTGGCGTCGAGGTGAATCCCCTGGACCGGCAAGCCGCCAACCGTCAGCTGGCCGACCCGCAGGTCGAGGTTGGCGTCGGCAAGGCCGAGAAGCCGCTGCGGGGTCTGGCCGCCGTCGGATGCGGTGGCGCGCGGAGCCGGCTGGGGTTGGGATGCGGGCTGCGTTGGAGTGGGATCGGCCGGCAGATAGCCGTCCAGATTCAGGCGGTCGAGGTCCAGCCGCGCGCCGAAGGCAGGCCGGCCACGGTCGACATAAGCGACGGCGCCGCTGAGCCGGCTGCTGTCGAAGCGGAAATCCAGGCCCGACAGCTCGAAGCGGTCGGCATGGCCCTGCAGCCGGGCCGACAGCGAGGCGCGGCGCAGCCGGTCGGCCGGGACGCCGCGCGGAGCCAGCTTCGCCCATTCCAACAGGGCGCGCAGGTTGTCGGCATTCGCCTCCATCCGCAGGTCGAGCGTCGGCTGCCCGCCCGGCGTGGTCACTTCGCCTGCCGCGACGAAATCGGAACCGCCGGGCAGCAGCGCGCTGACCCGGTCGATGTTGAGCCGCCCGGCGGACAGGCTGGCCTCGATCCGGCCCTGGCGCACCACGCCGTGGTTGTAGCCGATGGCGTCGATGGCGACGTCCAGCTTCGCCTCAACGCCGGTCGGCAGCGCGAAGGACGGAAGTGATGCCTTGTCGCCCGAGGCGGCGCCGGCGACGGGAGCGGGCGTGCCCCGGCCGCTGCCGCCGCTGGCCGCTGTGCCATTGCGCCCGCCCTGGGCCAGCCAGGCATCGAGGTCCAGCCGGTTGACGGCGAGGGTCAGTTCGGTGCGCGGAATCTCGCGCTTGGCCGGGTCGCCGGCGCGGAGCGTGGCGTTGCCGGTGGCCCGCGTGTCGCCCAGCTGCGCTTCAAGGCCGGAGAAGGTGGCGAGGCTGGTTCCCGCCTCCACTGTCGCGCGCAGGTTGAAGGACTGGCTCAGCGCCCCGGGAGCCCAGCCGGAGGCGCCGGAGGCGGGAGCGTCCACCAGCTTGGCGAAGTCGCTGCCCTCGGCGCGCAGGTCGCCCTGCACCTTGGACCCGCCGCCGGCTCCGCCGCCGGTCAGGATGCCGGCGAAGCGCAGTGTCGCGTCGGTGTGCGGCATCGACAGGGTGGCGCGCACCGGCACCGCCGCCCCTTCGGTGAACCGGCCGGCGGTGGCCTCGCCATGCAGGGACAGGCCACGCAGGCGGAAATCGCCCTGGAGTTGGAAGGGGCCGTTCAGGCTGCCGGCGGCGATGCGGGCGTTCAGCTTGTCGACCGTCTCGGTCCGGCCGTTGCGGTCGTCGCGGTAGATGATGGTGCCGTTGTCGATCATCACCTGATCGAAGCTGACGGCGGAGACCAGCCCCTCGGCGGCCCCCAGACCGTCGCCGGCGCGGGGGCCGGCGGTGGACAGGTCCCAGTTGATGCGGCCGTCCTTCAGCACCTCCACCACGAAGATAGGCTCGACCAGCGCGATGCTCTCAACCTGGATGCGGCCGCCCAGCAGGGGACCGAGCGCCACCCGGGCGTCCAACTTCTTCAGGCGGACCATGTCGGGTTCGGCGGCGCCGGCGGCATTCGCGAGCCGGGCGTCGCGCACGGTCAGGGCCGGTGACGGCAGCAGCGTGAAGCCGACGTCGCCATGCAACTCCACCTGCCGGCCGGTCGCCTGCGACACCCGCTCGGCGATGGCGCCCTTGTAGGCGTTCCAGTCGATAAGGCTAGGCGCCGCCAACAGCAGGCCGGCCAGAACCGCCAGTCCGGCCAGTGCAGCGATCAGGATCTTCTTCACCGGGTTTCCGCCTTCCCTGCGACCGGCCTTGTCGTCGGCCGCGCCCCTTTGCCACGTCGATACAAAGACTCGTTCCCCCACCCGCCGCACCGTCCGCTTCCGGTGCGCGCCGTCCTTCGGTAAGCTAGCGCCCGCAGAAGAAACAAGCAATTTGGGCAATCCCACGGCCAAGTCGGGGTCCGTCCGAATTTTTTCCGCGAAAACTCCCCGTCCGCCGGGCGCCCCTACCGGCCGCGCGGCGCCCGAACCATTGAATTCAGCCACCGGAGACCGTGCCATGGGCGACGTGGTCAACCTCAACCGTTTCCGCAAGACTCGCGACAAGGCCGAGCGCGCCAAGGAAGCCGACGCGAATCGGGCCCGATTCGGCCGCACCAAGGCGGAGAAGGAACGCGACCGCAAGGAAGCCGAGCGGCGAACCCAGACGTTGGACGGACATAAGCTGGACAGTGAGGACTAAAGTACCAAGACCAAGGTGCCGCAAAGACCAAGCTTCAGGGTCGGAATAACCTCTATTGATTTGTTACTATTGGGTACACCAATAGTTCCTTCTTGCGACTATCAGCGGGACTGTGTGAAAGTGCGCCCATGAGCGCCGGCGGGCGCGTGCCTTGGTTCAAGGGGAGGGCCGTCATCATGGTCGACATGACCTCGTTTCGCGGACCGGTTCAAACGCCTCAGACGCACACGCCCACCCACACCCCCGACTGGCTGCCGCCGATCCGGACGGTCGAGATGGACCGTCCCTGGGTCTGGCTGGCGTCGGCCTGGCGGGACATGATGGCGGCACCGGGCATCAGCTTCGCCTATGGCGCGCTGGCGGTGATTTCCAGCCTGGTCCTGGTGGTCGGACTGGCGATGCTGGACATGGAATATCTCCTGCTGCCGATGGCGGCGGGCTTCATGCTGGTCGGCCCGCTGTTCGCGGTGGGGCTGTACGAGACCAGCCGCCTGCTGGAGCTGGGGGAACGGCCGACCTTCGGCAAGGTGGTCGCCGTCTATCGCCGCAACGGGGTGCAGATCGCCGGCGTCGGTCTGGTCCTGATGCTGGCGATGCTGGCCTGGATCCGCGTTGCCTTCCTGATCTTCGCCCTGTTCTTCTCGGGCGAGCCGCCGGCGCTGGATCAGCTGGTCGACCGCATCTTCTTCTCGGCTGAGACCATTCCGTTCCTGCTGACCGGGACGGTGTTCGGTGGGATCATCGCCACGGCGGTGTTCTCCATCGCCGTGGTGTCGGTGCCGATGCTGCTGGACCGCGAGACAGACGTCTTCACCGCCATGGCGACCAGCATCGCCGTGGTGCGCGCCAACATCAAGCCGATGATCGCCTGGGCCTTCCTGATCGCCCTGTTCATGAGCGCGGGGATGGTCACCGCCTTCCTCGGGCTGGCGATCGCCCTGCCGGTGATCGGCCATGCGTCGTGGCACTGCTACCGCGATCTGGTCGGCATCGGGCGGTAAGGCAAGGGACTGTGCGATAAGAGATGGGGCGATAAGAGACAGGCAGCGTGAAAAGCCCTCTCCCCGGCGGGAGAGGGCTTTTTTCATCCCTTCCTGAAGAACGCCTCGGCCGCCGATTTCTGTGCCTGCTTGGCGGCGATGGCGGCGCGGGCTCGGTCGATTTCCGCCTCCAGCGTGGCGATGTAGGCCTCGATCTCGGCCACGCCCATCACGGTCAGGTCCTTGGGCGCCGGCTTGGCCTTGCGCGGTTCCAGATCCTCGAAACGGTCGTCGATGGCCATGGTGTGGGTCCCTCCCCTGCCGCGTGGTTCGCCTTGTCAGGCCGGTCCGGCAAATCTACCTTTCGCACCGGACAATGCCAACGTGCCGGTGCCGTCAGGCGCCGGAACGGACAGACAAAAATGGAAGGGACGACCGCCATGGGCCTTGCCTTGCCCGACAGCATGCGCTGCGTCGAGATCACCCAGCCTGGAGGGCCGGAAGTGCTGCGCCCGACCCGCCGCCCGGCGCCGGTGCCCGGCCCCGGCGAAATTCTGGTGGAGGTCGCCGCCGCCGGGGTGAACCGTCCCGACACGCTGCAGCGCCAGGGCCGCTACGACCCGCCGCCGGGCGCGTCCGACCTGCCGGGGCTGGAGCTGTCCGGCACGGTGATCGCCATCGGCGAGGGGGTGGACGGCTGGGCCAGCGGCGACAAGGTCTGCGCGCTGGTGGCCGGCGGCGGCTATGCCGAATATTGCGTGGTGCCGGCGGTGCAGGCTCTGCCGATCCCCTCCCCGCTGTCGATGGTCGAGGCGGCGGCGGTGCCGGAGACCTTCTTCACCGTCTGGACCAACGTGTTCGAACGCGGCGCCCTGAAGCGCGGCGAGACGCTGCTGATCCATGGCGGGTCGAGCGGCATCGGCACCACGGCGATCCAGCTGGCCAAGGCCTTCGGCGCGACCGTGTTCACCACCGCGGGCAGCGACGACAAGTGCCGCGCCTGCGAGGAACTCGGCGCCGACCGGGCAATCAACTACAAGTCCGAGGATTTCGTCGCGGTGATCCGCGAGGCGACCGGCGGGCGCGGCGTCGACGTCGTGCTGGACATGGTCGGCGGCGATTACATCGCCCGCGACATCGACATCATGGCGGTGGACGGCCGCCACGTCTCCATCGCCTTCCTGCAGGGGGCGAAGGTGTCGCTGAACATGGCGCCGGTGATGACCAAGCGGCTGACGCTGACCGGATCGACGCTGCGCGCCCGGCCGGTGGCGGAGAAGGGCCGCATCGCCGCGGCGTTGCGCGAGCATGTCTGGCCGCTGCTGGAGACCGGCGGCATCAAGCCGCAGATCCACGCCACCTTCCCGCTGGAACAGGCCGACGAGGCGCACCGGCTGATGGAAAGCAGCACGCATATCGGCAAGATCGTGCTGACGGTGGGGCCGGACGCCGCCTGATTTTGCGCTTTTCTTCGCCGATGTGGCGCCGTCGGGCTTGCCTTAGGCGGGCAAGACAGGTTAGCAGAGGCGAGCGGGCGGCCGGGATTTCCCGGTGCGCCTGCGCAAGCATGCTTACGCGGACCGGTATTCGCCCTATATCGTGGTGACGAGAAAGGGGCGGCCGCCACGGGGGTGACCCTGGGGCCGCGAAGCCGCCCCCGCGCCGCACAACCAGTTCGAACGACCGGCCGCACCACCCGCCAGCGGGTGCGACCGGTGAAGAGTTTGTCAGGAGGGATGATGGCACTGCCCTTGATGCCGAAAGCGACAGCCGTCTGGCTGGTCGAGAACACGTCCTTGTCCTTCGAGCAGATCGCCGCCTTCTGCGGCATGCATTCGCTGGAAGTCCAGGCCATCGCCGACGGCGAGGTCGCGGTCGGCATGGTGGGGCTGGACCCCATCGCCAACGGCCAGCTGACCAAGCAGGAAATCGAGCGCTGCGAGAAGAACCAGGACCTGCGCCTGAAGCTTCTGGTCGCCGACCTGCCGCAGGTCGCCTCCCGGTCCAAGGGTCCGCGCTATACCCCGATCACCAAGCGCGGCGACAAGCCCGACGCCATCGCCTGGCTGCTGAAGCACCATCCGGAGCTGTCGGACGCCCAGATCTGCCGCCTGATCGGCACCACCAAGCCTACCATCGCCGCGGTGCGCGACCGCACCCACTGGAACGTCGCCAACATCAAGCCGCGCGGCCCGGTGATGCTGGGCCTCTGCTCTCAGCGCGAACTGGAAGAGGCGCTGGCGCTGGCCATCCGCCGCGGCGGCGTGCCCCGCCCGCCGGAGGAAGCCGCCGAGGACTTCTACGGCGAGAACCGCGACGACGACCGCTATTCCGAACAGGAAGACGCGCACTGAGGGGGGTGTCCCTCTCCCGTCCCGGGGGAGGGAAGGGGCCCATGCGCAGCATGGGAAGGGTGAGGGGTGAGGTGCGAAGCCATGCGCTTCTGGTTCTTTGGATTACCCCTCACCCTCCCCACGCCTGCGGCGCGGGTCCCCTCCCTCTCCCGGGGCGGGAGAGGGCTTGTCGCTTGATGAGAGCATAGAATCCCGCCATGACCGATCCCACCACCTCTCCGCCCCGGCTCGTCGTCGGCATCAGCGGCGCGTCGGGGGTGATCTATGGCATCCGCATGCTGCAGACACTGCGGCGGATCGGCGTCGAATCGCATCTGGTCGTCAGCCGCTCGGCCGAGGTCACGCTGGCGCACGAAACCAGCATGAAGGTGGCGGAGCTGCGGGCGCTGGCCGATGTCAGCTATGCCGCGGCCGATATCGGCGCGGCGGTGTCCAGCGGCAGCTTCCGCACGCTGGGCATGGTGGTCGCCCCCTGCTCCGTCCGCACGATGAGCGAGATCGCCAGCGGCGTCACCTCCACCCTGCTGACGCGGGCGGCCGACGTGGCGCTGAAGGAGCGGCGGCGGCTGGTGCTGATGGTGCGGGAGACGCCGCTGCATCTGGGCCACCTGCGCACCATGACCGCGCTGGCGGAAATGGGCGCGGTGATCGCGCCGCCGGTGCCGGCCTTCTACGCCAAGCCGCAGAGCATCGACGATCTGGTCGACCATTCGGTGGGGCGGGTGCTGGACCTGTTCGGGCTGGACGCCGGCAACCTGCGGCGGTGGGGCGAACGGCCGGAGGTGGCCTGACCGACCGCCGCCGCGGATCGCTTGTTGCGGTACCGCCCAACAGGCGGCTTGGTGCGCGGGCGCAATGCCGCTATACCGCTGTCAATGAATCATGATGCGGAGCCGGCACAGCCGCCGGCCGGCAGCAACGGGAACAGGCCGACCATGCCCTTCAGCAGCAAACCGAGCGAGCCCATCCGCCAGCTACTGGCCGGCATCAAGTCCTTCCGCGCCCGCTATTACGAGCGGCGTCCCGACAGCATGCGGCAACTGGTGACCGAAGGGCAGCACCCGGAGGTGCTGGTGATCGGCTGCTCCGACAGCCGTGTCGATCCCGCCCTGCTGACCACGGCGGAGCCGGGCGAGCTGTTCGTCGTGCGCAACGTCGCCAACCTCGTCCCGCCCTACCAGCCCGACGGCGCCTATCACGGCACCTCGGCCGCGATCGAATATGCGGTCAAGTCGCTGAAGGTGTCGGAGATCATTGTGCTGGGCCATGCCCAGTGCGGCGGCATCCAGGGCCTGATCCGGCTGCGCGCCGGGCAGAAGTCAGCGGACGATTTCATTTCCCCCTGGGTGTCCATCGCCGGTTCGGCGCTCGACCCCTATGTCGGACCGGAAGGCTCCGAACAGGCGCGGGCCGATGCGGAAAAGCTGCAGAGCACCCCGGCGGTGATCGAACGGGCTGCGGTCCGCGCGTCGGTCGATAATTTGATGACCTTCCCCTTCGTGCGCGAAGGGGTGGAAGCCGGCACGCTGAACATCCATGGCTGGTGGTTCGACATCCAGACCGGCGAAATGTGGGCGATCAATCCCACCACCCGCTTGTTCCAGCCGTTCGAGTAAGCATCGGCCGAAACGCTGGCGCGGGAATTTACCGGCGCCCTGCCCTGTTGAAGGCGAAGGAACGCTTTTTCTTCGCCATCACCAACCGGGAAGGGAATGCCATGAAGACCGCACTTCGAGTCCTTGTTGTCGCCGCCGTGCCGCTGGCGCTCGCCGCCTGCAACCAGACCAGCAGCAACGGTAGCAGCGGCGGCCTGTTCGGCGGGAGCGGCGGCGGGCTGTTCGGGTCGGGAGGTTCCGATTCGTCCTATGCCCGCAACGGCCGCTGCGACGACCCGCGCTACAACACCTCCAACGGCGGCCATGCCGAGGCCGGAACCGACGATTACGACTGCTCGCGCTACGGCAACGGGCTGAAGCGCTGAGCCGACAGCGCCAGTTCCGCGGCCATGCGTCCGGCGACCGACGACCAGTCGCCGGGCGCCGGCTGCCGGAACAGGCGGGCGGTCGGATACCAGGGGCTGTCGTCGCGGCCGGTCAGCCAGCGCCAATCGGGCGAGAAGGGCAGCGCCAGCCAGAGCGGCACGCCGAGCGCCCCGGCCAGATGCGCCGGCCCGGTGCAGGAGGACACCACGATGTCCAGGTTCGCCATGATCGCCGCGGTGTCGGCGAAGTCGGCGATCTCCGGCCCCAGGTCAGTGAAGCTGTCCGGCAGGACGGCGTCGGCAAGGTCGGCGCGGCCCGGACCCATCTGCAAGCCGTAGAAGCGGCAGCCCGGCACGTCGAGCAGCCCACGCAGGCCAGCCAGCTTGGGTGAGCGCTCCACGTCGCCGGGAAAGCGCGGGTTGCCGGCCCAGACCAACCCGACACGCAGCGCGCCATGCGGCCCCAGCCGGTCGCGCCAGCGGGCGACGCGCAGGGGATCGGGGCGCAGGTAGGGGATATCGGCCGGCACGCCGTCCACGACGGTGGCAAAGGCACGCGGCAGGCTCATCAGCGGGCATTCGAGGTCGAAGGGCGGCAACGGGTCGCCGCGGGCGATGACCTGCGCCGCGCCCGCCACGCCCTGCATCAGCGGCAACAGGGGGCGCTGCACCTCCAGAACCACCCGACCGCCGCGGGCCGCCACCAACGGGACGTAGCGCAGGAACTGCAGCGTGTCGCCCAACCCCTGCTCGGCATAGAGCAGGATGGTCCGGCCGTTCAGAGGCTCGCCGCGCCATGTCGGCTGGGTGAAGTGGCGCCAGGGCGGTTCGGCACGGTCGTCATGGCGGCGCCAGTCGAACTCCGGCCAGCCGCGCGCGTAATCGCCGGCCATCAGACAGGCGAAGCCGAGATTCCAATGCAGCCCGGCATCCTGCGGCCGGACGGCCAGGGCGCGCTCGAAGTCGGCAGCCGCCTCCGCCGGGCGGGCCATGGCGATCAGGGCGGTGCCGCGCGCCGCATACAGGGACGAATTTGGCGAGGAGCCGGGCTGCAACCGCTCGGCCGCCGTGAATGCCTCCAGCGACTCCGGGAAGCGGCCGAGCTTGCCCAGGACGGCGCCCAGCACCTCCCACGCCTCGCCGGCATTCCGGTCGAGCGCCAGCGAATCGCGGGCGGCGGTCTCCGCCTCCACCCAGCGGCGTTGCGCGGCGAGCGCTGCGGCCAGGGTCGCGTGCGCGACGGCGGAGCGGACGTTCAGGCGGAGCGAACGACGGGCGCAGCGCTCGGCCGACGCGGGATCGCCGGACGACAGCAGGGCGGCTGCCCGGTTTGCCAGCGCGTCGGCATGGCCGGGTGCCAGAGCAAGCGCCTTGGCGGTGGCGAGGAGTGCCGCCTCCGCCTGCCCCAGCCGGCGCAGGGCCCCGGCGCGGCTGGCGTGGGCGTCGGCAAGGTCGGGCAGCAGGCGCAGCGCCCGGCCATAGAGCCGCACCGCGCCATCAAGGGCGCGGGCCGACTGCTCTACCCCGGCAAGGTTGGACAGGCCGCCGGCTCCATCGGGACGCAACGCCACCGCAAGGCGCAGGATGCGGCCGGCCGCACCAAACCGGCCGGTCTGGGCGGCGAGCACGCCCAGCAGTTCCATGGCGTTGGCATGTTCCGGATCGGCGTTGAGGATTCGGCGATAGATGTCCTCCGCCTCCACCATCCGGCCCGCCTGATGGTGGTCGAGGGCGATCAGCAGGGCCTGCGACAAAGTGACCATCGGGACTCTTGTGGATTGGCGGGAGTGCAGCCTGGGTCCAGATCATGCCCCGGCGCCCCCTCCGCGGTCCAGCCGGGCACGGTCGGAAATCGACGCAAACGGTCACAGAATCGGGATTTTCCCTGGATTGTCATGAGGCTGACGCATCGCTATTGTCCGCGCCGCATTCCTGAGGAGCGGATCATGACCTCCCGCCCAATCCGGGCATTTTGCCAATTCGGCCTCCGCCGGGGCCAATCCGGCCTCCGCCGGGTCACTCTCGCCGCCGCCCTGATGCTGGGGTTCGGTATCGGTGCCGCGCAGGCCAACGAAGGCGCCAAGTCGAACGGCTGCCCGTGGGCGCAGGACGTGACGCTGGAGATCAACGGCAAGACCCTGACGCTGAAGCAGGATGTCTTCACCACCACCAGCGCCGAGCCGATCGAGATCGAGTCCTTCAAGGTCGTTCCGCTGGTCGACCAGTTGAAGCTGCGCATCATCGGCCCGAAGGGGCGCGAGTGGGAAGCGGCGCTGACCCGTCTGGTCAGCGGCAAGCGCTGCAGTGCCTTCTATGCGGGCAAGCCGGTGCTGGTGTCGAACACGGTGCGCAATCCGGACGAGCTGATTCTGAACAGGTAGAGGCTTAGCTTCTTGCGGAGTTAGACCCCCACCCTGAATCCGTTATCCCAACACCCCCACCAACTCCTCCAGCGCCGGATCGCCGCCCGGCACCAGCCGCGCCATGTTGGCGGCGGCCAGTGTCACGCTGCCGCCCGGCTGCGGCAGGAACCCGCCGGCGGCGAACAGGCGGTCCTGCTGGACACGCTCGGCCTCCAGTTCCGCGGCCTTCATGCGGCGGTAGAGGGTATCGTCCTCCGCCTTTGCGCGGCGGCGCAGGGCGCGCAGCGGGCGCACCATCTCCTCGCGCCAGCCGGACACCGCGCCGTCGATGCGGGCGAGGTCCCCGGCGGACAGGCGGACGCCGCACTCCAGCCCGGCCCAGGCGGCGAACAACAGAACATTGACGTCCACCCCACGCCGGTCCTGCAGGGCGAGACAGCAGGCAGGCACACCCGGCCGGCCGTAGACGGCCAGGGAGAAGTCCCAGAACGGGTTCGCCGACTTCGTGCCGGTCATGGGGACGCCTGTCATCGGGCCGGTCAGTCACCGAAGCTGATGTTCAGGCCGCGGGCGGTCTTCACCAGCGCGCCGTCCAGTTCGACGCAGGAGTAATGCTCGATCGCTTCGGTGATCGGCACGTCGATGACGCCGCGGTTGGCCCAGGCGACCATGCGGTTGAACTTGCCCTCCGCGATGAGGTCGACGGCATGGACGCCGAAGGCCGAGGCGATCAGGCGGTCGCGCGGGCTGGGCATGCTGCCGCGCTGGACATGGCCGAGCACGGTGACGCGCGTTTCGGCCCCGGTGGCGTCGGCGATCTTCTCGCCAATGTAGTCGCCGATGCCGCCATAGCGCTTCTCGCCGCCCTGGAGGATCTTCTTGACGCCGGTTCCTTCCAGGGTCTTCACCGCTTCCGACACCACGACCAGGGCGAAGTTGCGCCCCGAATCGCGGACGTCCTTGATCTTGGAGGCAATGCTTTCGATGGAATAGGGGATTTCCGGGATCAGGATCACGTCGGCCCCGCCGGCGATTCCGGCCGCCAGCGCGATGTGTCCGGCGTCGCGGCCCATCACCTCCAGAACCATCACGCGGTGGTGGCTGGCCGCGGTGGGCTGCAGGCGGTCCAGCGCCTCCACCGCCACGGCGACGGCGGTGTCGTAGCCGACCGATACCTCGGTCTTGCCCAGGTCGTTGTCGATGGTCTTGGGCACGCCCACCATCGGGAAGCCGCCCTTCTGCGCCAGCTTGTGCAGGATGGCGAAGCTGCCGTCACCCCCGATGCCGATCAGCGCGTCCAGACCGAGTTCGCGGTAGCCGCCGATGATCTCGTCGGAACGGTCCTTCAGCGTGCCGTCGGGCATCGGATAGGCGAAGGGGTCGCCGCGGTTGGTCGTGCCCAGGATGGTGCCGCCCTGGCGCATCATGTGGCCGTCGACGCAGCCGAGGTCGAGCGTCTGGTACTGGACCGGGCGCTGGAGCAGGCCCTGGGTGCCTTCCTTGATCCCCAGCACCTGCCAGCCATAGCCGGTGGCGCGGTGAACCACCGCACGGATGACCGCGTTCAACCCGGCGCAATCGCCGCCGCTGGTCAGGATGCCGATACGCTTGCCGGCTTTAATTGGGGCAGTCATTGAGGGTTTCCCGTCCCGTTCGCCTGTTCATTGAAATGGACCACCATGTTACCGGAAAGGGCGTTTCCCGCAATCATTGCCGGTATCCGCAAAGGAGGCATCGGGCCGATCCCCTCGCCGCGGTGATATCCCGGATGGCCAAAGGACCGAACCGGCGGTTTGGCGGTGCCGTGCCGCTGGATTTCTGGTATAGTCCGGCCCGCCCAGCCAACGGGTTACCCGCAAGAGCACCCCCGATCCACCCGGGGCAACGGCCATTCCTAACGGGCGCGATGAACGAGCAAGAGATTTTGAAGGAAAAGCTGGCGAGCTTGCGCAGCGAGCACCGCGACCTGGACGACGTCATCGCCCGGCTGGTCGAACGCGCGCCCTATGACCAGTTGCAGATGCAGCGGCTGAAAAAGCGCAAGCTGATGCTGAAGGACCAGATCATGGTCCTGGAGAGCCGGCTGTTGCCGGACATTATTGCTTAACCATACGGGCCTTTGGGCGTCATCCCCGCGGATGCGGGAATCCAGGCTGCCGGATCAAGCGCTTGGAAAGACTGGATTCCCGCCTTCGCGGGGATGACGGTTTCCTGATGGGAAAGCCCCCTCACTCCTTCTTGGGCACGGTGAAGAACTGGATGCCCATCTGGAAGCTGCGGGCGATGTTCTCGGCCTTGCCGATCAGGAAGTTGGCGCCCTCGGCGGGCAGTACCTCGTGGGCGGTCTCGCGGAACAGGCCGAGCCAGCGCTCGAAATGCGGCGGCTCCAGCCCAAGCGAGATGTGGACCGGCATCGGGCGGCCGTCGTAACGCTGGGTCAGCAGAGCGATGGACGACCAGAAATTCATCATCTTGCGCAGATGCGGTTCCCAATCGGTGATGGCGCGGCCGAAGATCGGACCAAGCTCCTCGTCCTTCATGATCTTGCCATAGAAGGTCCGCACCAGCGTCTCGATCGACGCCTCGTTGATGCCGACGGTGGCCATCCGTTCCTCCGCCATCGCGGCGCGGATGTCCCGGTGCTCTTTGCGTCGGTCGTCGTTGGAGTCTTCGTTGGGAGCGGCGTCGGTCATGCGATGGGTCCGGTTCCGGGAATGAGCAGGGTCTATCCAGTCCATATATGACGGCACCATAGGTGGAACCATGTTCCATCGGAAGGGCCGGAATGTCGCAGCCGCAGGCCCGGATTCGTCGTGGCCGGAGGAGGCGGAGCGGCGGCGCCTCTGGACAGGCGCCCGACTCCTCCTATAATGCGCCGCTTTCCGGACCTTGAGGAAAGCGCCAGGCCGTGACCGCCGATCACTCCCCGAACAGCACCCCTTCGGCTGCCGGCGCCCAGCCGCTGGTCGGCATCATCATGGGCAGCCAGTCCGATTGGACGACGATGAAGCATGCCGCCGACACGCTGGCGGCGCTGGGCGTCCCGCACGAGGTCCGCATCGTTTCCGCCCACCGCACCCCGCACCGGCTGGTGGAATACGCCACCACCGCCAAGGCGCGCGGGCTGAAGGTGGTGATCGCCGGGGCCGGCGGCGCCGCCCACCTGCCGGGCATGGCCGCGTCGATGACGCCGCTGCCGGTCTTCGGCGTTCCGGTCGAAAGCCACGCGCTGAAGGGCATGGACAGCCTGCTGTCGATCGTGCAGATGCCGGGCGGTGTCCCGGTCGGCACCCTGGCAATCGGCAAGGCCGGCGCCATCAACGCCGCCCTGCTGGCCGGCTCGGTCATCGCGCTGATGGACCCGGCGGTGGCCGAGGCGCTGGACGGCTGGCGCGCCCGCCAGACCGCCGCGGTGGCCGAGGCCCCCGTAGACGATCCCGCCTGACAGACAGAAAGCCTGACCGCCATGACCGGCAAGCCAACCGGCACTCTCCTGCCCCGCCTCGCCCCAGGTTCCACCATCGGCATGCTGGGTGCCGGACAGCTTGGCCGGATGACGGCGCTTGCCGCCGCGCGGCTGGGCTACAAGACCCATGTCTACGCTCCCGACGCGGCAGACAGCCCGGCGGCGCAGGTCAGCGCCGCGGCGACGGTGGCGGATTGGGACGATCTGGAGGCGCTGGAGCGCTTCGCCCGCTCGGTCGATGTGGTGACTCTGGAGTGGGAGAATGTGCCGGTCGCCACGGCCGAGCATCTGCGCCGCTTCACCAACCTGAACCCCGGCCCGAATGTTCTGTCGGTTGCGCAGGACCGCATCGCCGAAAAGAGCTTCGTCAACAGGCTCGGCATCGCGACGGCACCCTGGCGCGCGGCCAACAGCGCCGAGGAGGTCGCCAGCGCGGTGGCGGAGATCGGACCGCGCTGCGTTCTGAAATCGACGCGGCTCGGCTATGACGGCAAGGGTCAGGCGCGGCTGGACAGCGGCAGCGATCCGGCGGCTGCTTGGGCGGCCATCGGCGGCGGCAAGCCGGGGGTGGAGGGCATCGTCGAGGGCTTCGTCACCTTCGCCTGCGAGGTGTCGGTGATCGTCGCCCGCGGCGCCGACGGCGGCATGGTCGCCTATCCGGCGGTGGAGAACCGCCACAAGGACGGCATCCTCGACGTCACCATCGCCCCCGCCGCGGCGGACAAGGTGTCGGAGGCGACCTCGGCAGAAGCCGACCGCATCGCGCGCCGCATCGCCGAGGCTTTGGATCTGGTCGGCGTGCTGGCGGTGGAGATGTTCGTCACCGCCGACGGGGCCGTGTTGGTCAACGAGATGGCGCCGCGCCCGCACAATTCCGGCCACTGGACCATGGACGCCTGCGCCACCAGCCAGTTCGAACAGCTGGTGCGCGCGGTCTGCGGCCTGCCGCTGGGATCGGTGGAGCGGCTGGCCGATGCCGAGATGACCAACCTGATCGGCGACGACGTGCTGCGCTGGCCCGAACTGCTGGCCGAACCCGGTGCCCGGCTGCACCTGTACGGCAAGGCGGAAGCGCGGCCCGGCCGCAAGATGGGCCATGTCAACCGGCTGTTCGTGCGCCGCTGACGCTTCGGATCGCATAAAGACTAGAAGGCCCCGCCGACCGGACCGGTCGCGGGGCCTTTTACATGCAGGGATTCATGTCGGGGCGGAATTCGTTCTCGCCACGGCCGAACTGCAGCCACTGCACGCGCTGCGCCGGTGGATGGGCATCATCCGGTTCTTCGGCCGCGACGAGATGGATGAAGGATGCCGGGCGGAACGGCCAGGCACAATCGTGAGAAAGCTCAACCGCTGGGCGCAGGAGACGTACTGCCCCGGCAGCACCCAGCCGGTGGCAGAGAGGCGAATCCGTGTTGCGAACTGTGCCATCGGCACTATGGCCACCGGACAGTTTGGCAAATCCGCACTCCCCACCAATTGCAGGGCCGCTACAGTGAACCAGACCGGGGTAGCTGTCGGCAGTCATTCGGAATAAACCGATTTTCCGGCTATTTGGTTGCGCCACCAGCATTTACTTTCACCCCGCGGTAATCAACCGCCTATTCCTTATCTATCGAAGGAATATTCCGCCGCAATATTAGGATCGGCCATCGACATGACCTGACTGAATTGACACCCCGATTAGGAGAAACCCAATGCGTTTCCCAGTGCTGGACGGTTGGCGTGGCTTATGCGCGTTATTCGTGGCTTTATTCCATTTCAGCGCTTTTGGAAATTTTTATCTCAATCCGTTCGTTCGAGGTAGCTATCTGTTTGTCGACTTTTTCTTCGTCCTTAGTGGCTTCGTCATCACCCACGCCTATCTCGGGCGCCTGAACTCGGCACCGGATGCCGGGATTTTTCTGGTCCGGCGGATGGGCCGTGTCTGGCCCCTGCATGCGGCCACCCTGGTCGCGTTCATTCCGCTGGAGATCGTCAAGGCACTGGCGATCCACGGCGAGGCAGCGGCCTTCACCGGCCGCTTCGCGCCGTCGTCCATCCTCAGCAACCTCTTCCTGGTCCATTCACTGGGCGTCGAGAGCGAGCTGACCTGGAACATGCCGAGCTGGTCGATCAGCGCGGAGGTCTTCGCCTACATCACCTTTGCCCTTGTCTGCCTGTTGGCCCGCCGCCCGTGGCTGGTGACGGCGGCGGCCGTGGCGCTGTCGGCTGCAGGCGCCTTCGTCGTCATGGGATGGTCGGACCATTTCATCGATACCAGTTTCGACCTCGGCTATTTCCGCTGCCTCTACGGCTTCTTCGCCGGACACATCGTCTATCGGCTGTTCATGGCCGCCCGCAGCGCCGGACTGGCGAAGCTGCCGATGGCGGGGCTGGTGGAGGCGGCCTGCCTGATTGCGGTGATCGTGTTCGTGGCGGCGGCGCGCGGCAATGCCCTGTCCTTCGCCTCGCCGCTGCTGTTCGGCCTGGTGGTCTGGGTGTTCGCCTTCGAGGGGGGAGTCCTCTCGCACCTGCTGGCCAAGGTGCAGTTCCAGTGGCTGGGCGCCCGTTCCTACTCCATCTACATGGTGCATGCGCTGGTCATCGCCCTGTACCAGAAGACGGCGGCCGTGATGCAGAAGCTGCTGGGCCGGCCGATGTTCTCCGAGACGGCGGTCGGTGATGAAGAGACGCGGCTGATCTTCTTCGGTGGCACCTGGGTGATGGATGGGCTTGCGCTGTCGTATCTGGCGACGGTGGTTGCGGCATCCGCCCTGACCTACCGGTTCATCGAGATGCCCGGCCAGGCGAGCTTCAACGCATTGCTTCTCGGCCGGCGCAAACCCACGGTCCAGCCGGCGACAGTGGACGTCACCTGATGCGGCACACCGGGCGCGTGAGTTTTGGCGGCCGCTCGACAACCCGCTTGCGGGGGTTGCCGATTCCCGGCCAGCGCTTCCGACGACCGTCGTTGCGGTCCCGGAATGACCGCGCCAAGTTTTCGGTAACGATAATTTCCGAGAAGACAGGCAGAAGGCAAGGCGCCGCCGGATCGTTGGCATTTACGGAATAGATGTCACAAATTGTCGCGTTCTGTTAAGTCGAAGGTCGTCGGCAACAGACTCTCTTCTAACCTATGGCGATATTGGTTACTCTCGGTCACATTCATCCTGAAACTCTCTAAACTTTGATGCAATTTGTAACCTCATGACGATGCCCTTGGCGCAGGACAGTGCAGGACGCTCCGCCCCGGTGATAGCGCCGGCCATCGGCCCGGTGATGACGCCGGCTGCCGGTTCGGCGGCGCCGCGCCGTCCGGCATCAAGCCGCGACAGGGACCGCTTCGTCGGCTTCGCCTTCGCCGCAGCCGACCTGCTGATCGAAACGGACGCGCAGGGCAACATCCTGTTTTCCGCCGGGGCGCGCTGCCGCCTGACCAAGGGCGAGGTCGGCGGGCTGGTCGGCACCAACCTGATGGAAGTGGTGGCGCCCGGCGACCGCAAATACGTCCATGTCCTGTTCGACCGCATCCGGGAGAAGGCGCGGATCAAGCCGTCGCGCGTGCTGTTCCAGGCCTTCGACGGGCAGCAGTTCCCGGCCCTGCTGGGCGGTTGCCGGCTCGATTCCTGTCCGGGGTCGCTGTTCCTGACCGTGCTGTTGACCGCACCGCAACGCCACGGCGCCGGCGCAGCCGCCGCGAGGCAGGGCGAGTTGCTGGACCAGACCGGATTCGCCGGCATCCTGGAGGAGCGGATCCTCGCCGCCCGCGAGAAGGGGCTTGACCAGGGGCTGACCCTGCTGCTGGTCGAGGGGCTGCAGGCGATGGTGGAGACGATGCCGGAAGGGGCCGCGGCGGAGGTGCGCGAGGGCATCGACGCATATCTGCGCGGCATCTCCGCCGACGGCGACAGCGCTGGCCAATTGACCGGCGACCGCTACGGCATCGTCCATGCCGCCGACATCGACGGGAACGAGGTGCAGGGCCACATCGCCCAGATCATCGAGGCGGCGGGCGGCGCCCTGCCCGGCGGCATCCGGTCCTGGACGCTGGACATGGCCGACGACCGGCTGGACGCGGCGGATGCGGCGCGCGCGCTGGTCTACACGGTGCAGGCCTTCGCCTCGGCGCAAGGCGGGGAGTTCACCATCTCCAGCCTGGAGGATGGCGCCAACCGGCTGATGGCCGGCGCGGTGGAACGGATCGGCCAGCTGCGCGCGACCATCGACAACCGCGACTTCATCGTCGTCTACCAGCCGATCGTCGACATCGGCACCGGCGCCGTCCACCATCTGGAGGCGCTGACCCGTGTCGACGGGATGAGTTCGCCGGCCGACTTCATCACCTTCGCCGAGGATGTCGGGCTGATCTACGATTTCGACCTGCTGCTGACCCGCACGGTGCTGGACACGTTGCAGGAGTTCCGCAAGGAGCCCAAGCTGCCGGACGTGGCGATCAACCTGTCGGCCAAGACGCTGATGAGCCCGATCTTCCTCAAGCAGTTCCAGTCGGTCGTCGCCCCCTATGGCGATCTGGCCGCGAAGCTGCTGATCGAGGTGACGGAAACGGTCATCGTCACCGACATCGCCAAGCTGAACGAGGTGCTGCAGAAGCTGCGCGAGACCGGGTTCCGCATCTGCCTGGACGATGTCGGCGCCGGATCGACTAGCTTCCAGTCGCTGTACGGCATCCAGGCCGATTACGCCAAGATCGACGGCAAGTTCGTCCGCGGCGCCGTCAACAGCCCGCGCGACATGGCGATGCTGCGGTCGATGGTCGACGTCTGCCGCCAGTTGGGACTGGACCTGATCGGCGAGCAGGTGGAGGAGGCGGTGCACGCCGATCTGCTGACCGGGCTGGGGGTGTCGCTGGCCCAGGGTTTCCTGTTCAGCCGGCCGTCGCGGGACTTCGCTTATTTCGCCAAGGACTGGTCGAAGGTGCGCAGCGGCGGCAAGGTGCTGCTGAAGGGGTGAGCCGGGCCTGCCCCAGGCCAGCCGGATCAGGCGAGCGCCGTCGCACCGGCGAAGGCGCCCATCCCCTCGATGCTGTGGACCTGCTCCAGCCGGTGGCGGGCGGCGTCCAGCAGTTGCCGGTTATGGGCCAGCGCATTGGCGCCCGCACAGCCGTCGCGCAGGTGCATGCGGCGCAGAAGCGCTTCGGCCTGATCCAGGGTATCCATGATGCTCAGTGCGGTATCGGCGTCCATCGTCGCCCTCATATCCTGTGCGCCGCGCGGGAAGGTCGTCGCGCCGTTTTTTGATGCGTCGACCTTAGACGCCGCAACTCGCCATCAGGTAGAGGATATTTGGTCGCACGCGCGGAAAACATGGTGGCTTTTTAAACGTTATTTCATCTTGGTTGAATCGTTTCTCTCCAGCCATTGCGTCTGCACGCGGATGACCTTCTCGGTGGCGGAAAATGCCTGACGGCGGGTAAGAACCAGAACAACGCCGCTGGAGGCCGCGATCAGGGGAATCGGTCCGATGACCCAGACCAGCGCCGCCAGCGCAAAGTAATAGGCGCGGATCCCGCCGTTCAGTGCGGTGATCGCCAGGGTCAGCGCCTCGCTGATGGTCCGGGCGATTTCCTTGCGGTCGTCCGGCGGCACCGGCGGCATCGGGGCCGAGCCGATCAGGGCGCAGCAGTAATTGTACTGGCGCAGCGCCCAGGTGAACTTGAAGAAGCCGAAGGTGAAGATCACCACCATCAGCAGCATCTTGATCTCGAACAGCTGGGGCGAGGTCTGGACGGCGAAGGACAGGTCGGAGATGAACTGCTGCGCCCGCTCCGCCGCGCCGAAGGACCCGATCAGGCCGGCCAGCACCAGCATGTTGGTGGAGGCGAAGAAAGTGCAGCTGTGCATAGTATGGCCGAACAGCTGCGAATCGATGATGCGGTTGTCGCGCTCCAGCATCCGCTCGATCCAGTGGCGCCGCACGATCCGCAGATGCTGGTTCAGCACGTTGCGGCCGGCCAGCAGATGGTCCTGGGTGATGGTGAAGCCGACCCAGGAGCCAACGAACCAGACGAAGGCGATGATGTCGAGCGTGGTGACGTCGGAAGGCATTGCGGCGGGCATGGCGGCGGGGTCTCGTCGGGTGGCGGACGGCCAGCAAGCGTGTACGCCGGCCGCGGACGGCTGTCCATTGTGGCTGTCCGAGAGGACTCCGTCACCGTTCTCCCGCTTCGCGCCCCTGCACCGCCTTCAGGACATGAACGCGGATGGCGCTGGAGAGATTGCCGGTGCGGGTCTGGTCGATCTCCTCGATCAGGGCGTTCACCGACAGGCTGCGGGACTGAGCAACCGATTTCAGGGCGTCCCAGAACTCCTCCTCAAGGGAGACGCTGGTGGGGTGGCCGGCGATCAGGACCGAACGCTTCTTCATGGTCACGCACGCATCGCAAGTGGGGGATGGGGGTGGTCAGAGGAAGGCCGGAACGGCCGGGAACGACGACACCCCCACCCTAACCCCAAGCTTAACCGGGACCAACCATCCGTTCGGGGCGAACCCATTGATCGAATTGTTCATCCGTCAGGAGTCCGAGTTCACGCCCGGCCTCCTTTAGGCTTGTCCCTTCCTTGTGGGCTTTCTTGGCGATCTTCGCCGCATTGTCATAGCCGATGTGGGGATTGAGCGCCGTCACCAGCATCAGGCTGTCCGACACCAGTTTGGCGATGCGGTCGCGGTTGGCCTCGATTCCCACCACGCAATTGTCGGTGAAGCTGTTCGCGGCGTCGGCCAGCAGACGGATCGACTGCATAACGTTGAAGGCGATCACCGGCTTGAACACGTTCAGTTCGAAATGGCCGGTGGCGCCGGCGATGGTCACGGTGGTGTGGTTGCCCATCACCTGGGCACAGACCATCGTCATCGCCTCCGACTGGGTCGGGTTGACCTTGCCGGGCATGATCGAGGAGCCGGGCTCGTTCTCCGGCAGCGACAGCTCGCCGATGCCCGACCGCGGGCCAGAGCCCAGGAGGCGGATGTCGTTGGCGATCTTCATCAGCGACACCGCCAGCGTGTTCAGATGGCCATGCACGTCGACCAGCGAATCATGGGTCGCCAGCGCCTCGAACTTGTTTTCCGCGGTGACGAAGGGAAGGCCGGTGAAGGCCGCCACCTCCTCGGCGAAGGCTTCGGCAAAACCGGGCTTGGCGTTCAGGCCGGTGCCGACCGCCGTGCCGCCCTGGGCCAGCCGGTAGAGCTGCGGCAGCGCGCCCTTCACCCGGGCGATGCCGTAGGAGACCTGCGCGGCATAGCCGGAGAACTCCTGCCCCAGCGTCAGGGGCGTGGCGTCCTGCAGATGGGTGCGGCCGATCTTGACGATGTCCTGGAAGGCATCGGCCTTGGCGTCCAGCGCCGTGCGCAGATGCTCCAACGCCGGGATCAGGCTGCGCACGATCTCATCTGCCGCGGCGATGTGCATGGCGGTGGGGAAACTGTCGTTGGACGACTGCCCCATGTTGACGTGGTCGTTGGGATGGATCGGCGTCTTCGACCCCATGGCGCCGCCCAGCTTCTCGATGGCACGGTTGGCGATCACCTCGTTGGCGTTCATGTTGGACTGGGTGCCGGAACCGGTTTGCCAGACCACCAGCGGAAAATGGTCGGCCAGCCGGCCGTCGATCACCTCGTCCGCCGCCTCCATGATCGCGGCGCCGAGCTTGGGGTCGAGCACGCCCAGCTTCAGGTTGGCGGCGGCGGCGGCGCGCTTCTGGATGCCCAGCGCACGCACCAGCGGCACCGGCATGCGCTCTCCGCCGATGCGGAAATTCTGGAGCGAGCGCTGGGTCTGGGCGCCCCAGTAACGGTTGGCCGGAACGTCTATGGGGCCGAAGCTGTCGGTTTCGGTGCGGACACCGCTCATGGTCGGACCTTTCCTGATCGCCGCTTTTGGTCACGGATGGGGCGGGTTGCAAATGCTCCCGCCCCGCCTGATCTTTGCGGTGAAGGTGCGGACGGCAAGGGGCGGTCTGAAGTGGCAGTTTGAGGGCGTTTCGGGGCGGACCAAGCGGGAGCTTGGGCGACTCGGCAGGAATCCTCACTTCACCCCCGAATTTGTTCTTGTTGCGTTCGCAATTCTTCCGTACCCTTTTCCGAGTGACCGGTTGAACCGCCGCAAATCCGGCGGTCATCGACGGATTTTGGCGACAGCATTGGGCGACAGCGACAGGGGGAACAGAATGGACGATCTGGCACACGACCATATCCGCGCCTTCATTGCCCGGACGCGCGTTTCGGAGATGAAGAGCCGCGGTTGGCGCGTTCTCGGCCCCGGCGAGGAAGGCTCCGTCCTGATGGAAGGCCCGATGGTGGCCGGGCGGGCGGCGTCACTGGAAGCGCCCATCGGCGGGATTTTCGACGATCTGGTCGCCCGCGCCCTGGAGCGTGCCGACGCCCGCGATCGCGTGAACGCCCGCCGCGCCGCCTAACGATATTTCGAGTGTCAGCATTTTCAGGGGGTTGCGGTTGCCCAATCGGGTTGTTGGGACCGCACCCTTTGGTAGAGACCCCCTCCAATTTTCTCGGGCGGTCTGAGCAACCGGACATAGCGGTGCGTGTTGTCATAGAGCATGCTACCCGCCGGGCATCCGACGGTGATCGAGTGCAGCAGGTCTCAAAACGCCGCCATAGGCGTTTGGATTAATTCTTTCGGGCGGTTGCTGCGACGCGACCATAGATCGGAAGTACCCCCGAAGATACGACCTGCCGCATATTCCTGTTAGGAAGTCCTTAACTGGCTCGATGGCCTAATTAAGTCATCGGGAACGCTCAGGCCAAGGGAGATTTACATGATCGGCGCCGTCAACACCAAGAAGATCAACGCGTCTTCCGCGGCTCATATCGCGCTTCTCGATCAGTTTATTCGGCTGACCCAAGACACCATCGTGGAGCAAGACGACGCTTTTGTTCGCGACAGTCTGGTCGATCTCTTGGCCAACCTGCGCAACGAACGTGCCGATTATGCCGAGATCATCGGCGCGTCCGCGTTGAACCGCGCCGCCTGATCGCAGCGCGTTACTCTTCCTTGGCACCGGCTTCCGCAGCAAGGGTGGACAGGGCGTCCCCGGTCAGCCGGTACGGGAGCCATTCCTTCATCTGGCGGAAGCCGACCCGGTCGTAGAATCCACGCGCCGGGTTCCAATCCAGGACACTCAAGTCGACCCGACGGTAGCCGCGCTCCACCGCGCGTTGCGCCACCGCGGCCAGAAGCTTGCGGCCGACGCCATAGCGTCGGGCGTCGGGCGTGACGTAGAGGTCCTCGACATACAGGCCCGGCCGCCCCTCCCAGGTGGAGAAATTGCGGAAGGTCAGGACGAAGCCGACCGGCGCGCCATCCAACTCGGCGATCAGCGCCTCGAACACCGGCTGCGGCCCCCAGCCGTCGCGGCGGAAATCCTCCTCGGTCGCCTTGACCGCATCGGATTCGCGCTCGAACTCCGCCAGTTCGCGGACGAAACGCAGGATGGTGGCGCAATCCTCCTCGACGGCGGGGCGGATGGTGACGGTCGGCATCGGCGGGTGGCTCCCTGAATTGGCGCAAACGAAACGGGGAGCGGACCATAGCCCGCTCCCCGCTCTTGCGCACTCCCGTTGAGCATGACGCCGTCAGTCGTCGCCGCCGCCCTTCAGGTCGAGAATGCCGCGCAGTTCCTGCACGCGTCGTTCGGCGCTGTGTTCGGCCAGCACCCGCTTGCGCGCCCGGCGGCCAAGGTCGGTTAGGTGGTTGCGCGGCAGCATCATCGCGGTGGTGACGTCGTCGGTCTGGGCGGCCACCAGAATCTCGCGCCCGGGCTCGAAGAAGCTGTCCAGCCCCTCCCACTGGTCGGCGACGATGGCGGAGCCGCAGGCGGCGGCCAGGAACAGCCGGTCGGACGGGCACCAGCCGATCTTGCGCTCGTCGTCGCGGGCCAGCGTCAGCGCCAGACTGGCCGAAGCCAGCACGTCGGCATGCTGCGCCGGGTCGAGATCGGGGAAGGTCAGGATGTTGGAGGCGCGCGGCACGCCGTCCGGCAGATCGGCGCCGACCAGAACGAAGCGACGGCGGGTCAGCCGCTGGGCGGGGTTGATGAAGAAGTTGTCCAGCCCTTCGCGGATGCCGTCCGGCCCGCCGACGATGCAACAGAGGTCGCCCAGATACTCCCGCTTGAAGTCGCCGGGCTTGTCCACCTCCGGCACGATCCAGGGATAGAGCGGGACCACCGATTCCGCCCCGGCCTTGGCGCGGTAGCGGTCCAGCGCCGGCCCGCCGCAGGAGGCAAGCACCATGTCGAAGCCGCCCAGCCCGTCGGCCGGCAGATGGGCCACGCTCTCCCCCGCCTCCAGCGCGGTCAGGCTGACCGCCGCTTCGGGATCGTAGAGCACACGGCGCGGTGCCTTGGAGTGGCGGACGAGGTCGGCGGCAAGGCGGGCGTCCGGCCCCTGTGCCACCACCAGCGCCACCCCGGCATCGTCGGCCTGCGCCGCCGCCTCCACCGCGACATCGTCCCAGGCGCCGTAGGACAGCACGTCGCCGCCGGGGATCGTCCAGGGCGTCGGCGCGTCCGGGCCGCTGCGTTCGACCGCGACGACGCGATGGCCGCGGATCGCCAGCGCCTGGATCAGCGCACGCCAGCGCGATCTGTGCCCGCCATCATGGCGATACCCGTTGGTCAAGCCGAAGATCACGATTTTCATGGCGACGGCACCCTTGGCATTCCGTGACAGAAGGCGGCCTCTTCGTCGAAGCGGCACCCGATCGTTGCGCGTTCCGGATCGATGTGCCTCCAGATCAACGCAATAGAGGAAGGCGGTGTTCCGGATTTCGCTCCCGTCCCGTCTTCCTTGTCGGGAACCGGTCTTTCCGGGATCGGCACCGAAAGGCGGAGACCCGCCGGACGGGAATTGCGAAAGCGATGCGCTGGATTTTGATATGGACCGGTCCGCCGGCCCTGCAAGCGTGTCACCCCCGCAATCGGGGGTTCCACCCCGGAGGTATCCATTTGTCGGTTGAGCCTTGCGGCCGGGAGCCTTAGGGTCACGCCCCGGTTCCCCCTCCGATCACGGTCGAGCGCATGCGAGTCCCGTTCCGTCATCCCGCCCGCCTCCTTCTCGCCACCCTGCTGATGGCCGGCTGCCAGAGCACCGGCGCCACCGCCCCGGTCGTCTCAGGCACCCCGACCAACGGCACTGCTGCTGCCGCCATCCCAGCCCCGGCGGCAGCGGCGCAGCAGTCCGTCTCCTTCGCCGAATGGCTGGCGGCGCTGCGTGCCGAGGCGCTGAGCCAGGGCATCCGTCCGCAGACCTTCGACCGCGCCTTCCAGCGGGTGAAGCTGTCCGACCGTGTGGTGGAGCTGGACTCGGCCCAGCCCGAGTTCACCCGGCAAGTGTGGCAGTATTTGGACAGCGCCGTGAATGAAAAGCGCGTCCAGGACGGCCGGCAGAAGCTGCAGGAGCATGCGGCGTTGCTTTCCCGCATCACCCGCCGCACCGGCGTTCCGGGGGAGGTCCTGGTCGCCTTCTGGGGAGTGGAGTCCGATTTCGGCAAATCCACCGGCAACTTCTCGGTCATCGACGCGCTGACGACGCTGGCCTTCGAGGGTCGCCGCGCCGCCTATTTCCGCTCGGAACTGCTGGCGGCCCTACGCATCCTCGAGTCCGGCGACATCCCGCCGGAACGGATGAGCGGTTCCTGGGCCGGGGCCATGGGCCAGACCCAGTTCATGCCGACCGTCTTCCTGCGCAACGCGGTGGACGAGGACGGCGACGGACATCGCGACATCTGGGGCAGCATGCCCGACGTCCTGGCCTCCACCGCCAAGTTCGTGCTCGCCAACGGTTGGCGGCCGGGCGAGACCTGGGGGCAGGAGGTGCGGCTGCCCGACGGTTTCGCCTACGATCAGGCCGAGCTGAGCATCACCAAGCCGCTGTCGGAATGGCGGCGGCTGGGCGTGCGTCCGCTGGACGGCAGCGAGCTTGACGGCGACGGGTCCGCGGCGATCCTGGTGCTGGCCGGGCATCGCGGACCGGCCTTCCTGGTGCGCGACAATTTCCGCGCGATCATGCGCTACAACCCGTCGACCAGCTATTCGCTGGCCGTCGCCCTGCTGGCCGACCGCATGACCGGCAAGCCCGGCGTCCGCGGCAGCTGGCCGCGCGAGGAACAGGCACTGAGCCGCGACGAGCGCATCGACCTGCAGCAGCGTCTGGCGGCGCTGGGCATGGAGCCGGGCGCAGCCGACGGCATCGTCGGGGCGAACACGCGCAACGCGGTGCGTCGGTTCCAGGCGTCGGTCGGGGAGATCCCTGACGGATTTGCCACCAAGGCGCTGCTGGAGCGGTTGCGGCAGCGGTCGTAAGGGGGCGGCGTCGGGGGGCGGTCTAACGCATCGGCGCAGACTTCCCCTCCCCCACCATTCCGCCGCGCAGCAGCCCCCAGGCGCCCGCCAGCAGAACCGCCGCCACGCCGGCGCCAGCCAGCGCATCCGGCGCGCCGTCGAACAGAAGCCAGCTCGCCGCCAGACCGACCAGCCCGGCGGCAAGCGGCAGCACGTCCTTGCGCGAGCACAGCCAGATCGCCCGCAGGGTCAGCGTGCCGCGCCGATTGGCGAACAGCAGGGTTGCGGTCGCCACCGTCACGCCGATGGCCAGCAGCAGGGCAAGGCTGGCGAGCGGCACGTCGGGAATGGTCATGCCGGCGATGCTGCGCCCGGCAGTCACCACCAGAGCCACGGAGGCAACCGCCAGCGCCACACCCTGCAACATCGACAGCCGGGTGCGCAGGTCGGGCCGCCGCCCCGTGCCGACCAGGGTCACCGCATGGCCAGCGGCGTGGTTCAGCACCAGCAGCGCCGCCGCCCACAGCGACACCGCCTGCGTCGCGTTAGCGGCGGTGAGCAGCAGGGCGCCGAGCAGCCCGTTCACCACCATCGCCATCCGCATCGTGTGCTTCAGGTCGTCCGATCCACCGGACGGACGGGAAGACCCACCGCCGCAGGAACCGCCGCCACAGGATCCGCCACCGCAACCGCCGTCCATCACATCGCCCTTTCCCATAGGAGAATGGTGGGAATCATAGGATCGCGCCGACAGCGCGTCCACTGAGATCAGGATCTTCTGATATGAAGCGCGTCCATGGCTGCGCATCGAAAGGGGTGGTGCCGCAGGCCGGCTACCCTTTCGAACGGCGGAGGGGATAACCCGGCCCACCCAACGGTGCATCGGGCGTCTCATTGGTCGCTCACCCGTCCCCTTCCCATGAAAAGGAGCGGGGCGAGGCGGATATGGGGACAGACACAGCCGCATCATCGGAACCACTCCATGACGAAGCGCCCCGCCTCCCCCGTCAAGATCCTGATTGTCGACGACAATCCGCTGCTGCAGCGGGCGTTGAAGGACATGCTGGGGCTTTGGGGTGTCGGCCAGATCACCGCGGTCGCCAACGGGCAGGAGGCCAAGGACGCGCTGCGGCGCGAGGTGTTCGACCTGATGGTGACCGACTGGGTGATGGAGCCGGTGGGCGGCGCGCAGCTGATCCAGTGGATTCGCCAGTCGCCGGGCAGCCTGCGGCCCAACATGCCGATCATCGTGCTGACCGCCAACGCCGATCTCGCCACCGTGCGCAGCGCCTGGGATGCCGGCGCCGACAGCGTGCTGGCCAAGCCGGTGCCGGCCGCCACGCTGGCCCGGCGCATCGACGCGGTGCTGAACCGCCGCGACGGCACGCCGCGCACAGCCACCGGGGGCACGACCACCGGCGGGACGACGGGTGGTGCGGAGCCCCGCAGCGAAAGCCGCCCTGACTCCGCACCCCCGGTCGACCAAGGCGGCATCTCCCCCGCCGGCCTGCCCTCCCCCCGGCCGACGGCTCCGCGTCCGGTCGTCAGCGGCGCGGCGCAACTGCCGCCTCCCATGCCGCCGGCGGCCGTCCCCGCATCCGCGACGCCGCCGGACCGCAGTGCCGCCACCATGCGCAGCGACGATCCGAAGCGGGTGCGGCTGCTGCTGGCGCTCGACAAGCTGGAGGCGGCCATCGACCGGCCGGACCCGATCGGCAGCCGGCTGCGCCATTCCCTGTCCGACCTGCAGATCGCCACCGCCGGCGATTCCGCCGCGTCCTCCATCGTCGCGTCGCTGTCCACCTGCGTCACCTGGGTGGAGCCCGATGTCGAGGGCTATATCGACGCCCTGCAGGCCCATGCCGCCGCCCTGCGCTGGCTGGTGGGATCGGACGGCAGCACCCAGTCGATGGCGGTGGCGCTGTGCCTGATCCGCACGCTGCGCGCCAGCGTCCGCACGCTGGCCGCCCGTGGGCATACGGACTTCGGTGGCTGGCCGGAGAACGGCAGCCCGACCCCTCCGGGCAAATCCCCCCTCACCAGCCGCTGAGTCCGTTCCCATATCGCTTGGACAGGCTCCGGGCGAGAAGGGAGCGGAGCAGGAATTTCCGCAATGAAGGGCATTCCATACGCTCCGTTACGGAAGACCGCCGGTTGCCGGCCGATCCTTGCTTTTTGCGATCCGGCCGGCCGCAGGCGTTGCGATATAAGACAGCCTTCATTACCTTTTTGCCCAGCGAACAAATCGGCGTCCCAGCACTCCGCACCGGAGTTTGCCAGGCTGCCGACCGATGGGAGGAAATGAAGAATGGCGCTCGCAACTGTCTCGCTCGAAGACAAGTACGCGCTCGAAGAGGGGCGTGTGTACCTCACCGGCACCCAGGCGCTGGTGCGCCTGCCGATGATGCAGCGTCAGCGCGATCTCGCCGCCGGGCTGAACACCGGCTGCTTCATTTCCGGTTATCGAGGGTCGCCGCTGGGCGGCTTCGACCAGAATTTGTGGAACGCCCGCAAGTTCCTGGAAAAGAACCACATCCAGTTCCAGCCCGGCGTGAACGAGGAGCTGGGCGCCACCGCCGTCTGGGGCAGCCAGCAGGTCGGCATGTTCAAGGGCGCCAAGTATGACGGCGTCTTCGCCATGTGGTACGGCAAGGGCCCCGGCGTAGACCGCTCCGGCGACGTGTTCAAGCATGCCAACGCGGCCGGCACCTCGAAGAATGGCGGCGTGCTGGTGCTGACCGGCGACGACCACAACTGCAAATCCTCCACCTTCCCGCACCAGTCCGAACACGCCTACATGCACGCCATGATCCCGGTGCTGAACCCTTCGGGGGTGCAGGAGATCCTGGATTACGGCCTGATCGGCTGGCAGATGAGCCGCTTTTCCGGCTGCTGGATCGCCATGAAGACGATCGCGGAGACGGTGGACACCTCGGCGTCGGTCTACATCGACCCGCACCGCGTGTCCCCGATCATCCCGGCCGACTTCGCGATGCCGCCGGGCGGCCTGAACATCCGCTGGCCCGACCCGCCGCTGGAGCAGGAATACCGGCTGATGAAGCACAAGCTGTACGCCGCCCTGGCGTTCGCGCGTGCCAACAAGCTGGACCGCGTGGTGATGGAAAGCCCGCGTCCGCGCTTCGGTATCGTCACCACCGGCAAGAGCTATCTCGACGTCCGTCAGGCCTTCGACGAGTTGGGCATCACCGAGGAGATGGCCGCCGATTGGGGCATCACTGTCTACAAGGTCGGCATGCCCTGGCCGCTGGAGCGCGACGGCGTGCGCCATTTCGCCGAGGGTCTGGAAGAGATCGTCGTCGTCGAGGAGAAGCGCGCGGTCATCGAGAACCAGTTGAAGGAACAGCTCTACAACTGGAACCCCGACGTCCGCCCGAAGGTGGTCGGCAAGTTCGACGAGGAGGGCGAGTGGATCCTGCCGAGCGCCGGCGAGCTGACCCCGGCGCAGATCGCCGTGGTGATCGGCCGCCGCCTGCAGCGCTTCATCGACAACGAGAACCTCGTCCGCCGCATCGCCTTCCTCGACGCGCAGGAGAAGCAGAAGGCCCATGTCGCCCGCGTGGTGCGCAAGCCGACCTTCTGCTCCGGCTGCCCGCACAATACCTCCACCGTCGTGCCGGAGGGCAGCCGGGCGCTGGGCGGCATCGGTTGCCATTACATGGCGACGTGGCTGGACCGCTCCACCGACACCTTCACCCAGATGGGCGGCGAAGGCGTGCCGTGGGTCGGTCAGGCCGCCTTCACCGAGGAAAAGCACATCTTCGCCAACCTGGGCGACGGCACCTATTTCCATTCCGGCATCCTGGCGATCCGTCAGGCCATCGCCGCCAAGGTGAACATCACCTACAAGATCCTGTTCAACGACGCGGTCGCCATGACCGGCGGCCAGCCCTTCGACGGCACGCTGACCGTGCAGTCGATCGCCAACGTCCTGCGGGCGGAGGGCGTGCAGCGCATCACCGTCGTCTCCGACGAGCCGGAGAAGTACGGCATCAACAGCGGCCTGCCGCAATACGCCAACGTCGAGCATCGCGACGACCTCGACCGCGTGCAGAAGGAAATGCGCGAGGTCCCCGGCGTCAGCGTCCTGATCTATGACCAGACCTGCGCCACCGAGAAGCGTCGCCGCCGCAAGCGCGGCAAGATGGTCGACCCGGCCAAGCGCGTCGTCATCAACGAGCTGGTCTGCGAAGGCTGCGGCGACTGCTCCGCCAAGTCGTCCTGCGTGTCGGTGATCCCGCAGGAGACCGAGTTCGGCCGCAAGCGCCAGATCGACCAGTCCAGCTGCAACAAGGATTATTCCTGCACCAAGGGCTTCTGCCCCAGCTTCGTGACGGTGGAAGGCGGGCAGTTGCGCAAGCCGAAGCCGGCGGCCGCGAAGTCGGCCGACGCCACCGCCCTCCCTACCCCCGTCATTCCGGTCTTCGACAAGACCTGGAGCCTGTATGTCACCGGCGTTGGCGGCACCGGCGTCGTCACCATCGGCGCGCTGCTGGGCATGGCCGCCCACATCGAGGGCAAGGGCGTCGGCGTGCTCGACATGACCGGCCTCGCCCAGAAGGGCGGCGCGGTCACCAGCCACATCCGCATCGCCAACACGCCGGAGGACATCCACTCCGTCCGCATCGCAGCCGGCGGGGCCGACGCGGTGCTGGGCTGCGACCTGATCGTCGCGGCGGCGGGCGACGGCCTGTCGAAGATGACCGCCGGCCGCACCCGCGCCGTCATCAACACCCATGACAGCATCACCGCCGACTTCATCAAGAAGCCGGACATGGTGATCCCGGTGCGCGATCTGGTCGGCGACATCCGCAAAGCCTGCGGCGGCGACGCCAATGTCAACGCCTTCGACGCGACGAAGCTGGCCACCGCTCTCTTGGGCGACAGCATCTACGCCAACCCGTTCCTGATGGGCTATGCCTGGCAGAAGGGGCTGATCCCGCTGACCGAGGAGTCGATCGTGAAGGCGATCGAGCTGAACGGCGTGTCGGTGAAGCTGAACCTCGACGCCTTCCAATGGGGCCGCCGCGCCGCCGTCGATTTGGCCGCGGTGGAAGCCGCCGCGAAGCCGCAGGAGCCGGTGCAGGCCGCGCAATCGCTGCTGCTCGACCAGCGCCGCCAGTCCGGCAGCCTGGAGGAGGTGATCGAGCGCCGCCACCGCTTCCTGGTCGATTACCAGGACGCCGCCTATGCCGCCCGCTATCACGCGCTGATCGACTGGACCCGCCGTACGGAGCAGCAGAAGGTCCCCGGCTCCACCGCTCTGACCGATGCGGTCGCCCGCGCCCACTTCAAGCTGATGGCCTACAAGGACGAGTATGAGGTGGCGCGCCTCTACACCGACAGCGGCTTCGTCGAGAATGTGCAGCGCATGTTCGAAGGCGACTGGAAGCTGACCTTCCACATGGCTCCGCCGGTGATGGGCGAGACCGCCGAGGACAGCGGCGAGCCGAAGAAGAAGACCTTCGGCCCGTGGATGCTGCACGCCCTGCGCCTGCTGGCCAAGGGCAAGCGCCTGCGCGGCACCCGGCTGGACCCGTTCGGCCGCACCGCCGAGCGCCGCCAGGAACGCCAGCTGATCGCCGATTACGAGGCAGTGGTGGGCGAGCTGCTGAACGGCCTGACCCGCGAGAAGCTGGCCCTGGCGGTGGAGATCGCCTCGCTGCCGATGGAGATGCGTGGCTATGGCCCGGTGAAGGCCCGCAACGTCGCGGCGGCGAAGGCGAAGGAAGCCAAGCTGCTGGCCGACTTCCGCGCCCCGGTCGCCGCGCCGCAGCCGCTGGCGGCGGAGTGAGGCGGTTCGGGTGGTTCAGTGAGGTGATTTGAAGCAAAGGCGCCCTCCCCGGTGATGCTGGGGAGGGCGCCTTCTTTTGCGGCACTGCTCCGGAAGCTTCTACACCGCCACTACGGTCGGCCCGCCCAGGGGCAGCCCGTAGGAGCCGGCAAGCCGGGTTACTTCGCCGCTGCCGGTGTCGAGGCGGAACATGGCGTCGACCTGCGACTGGTCCTTGGCGCTGAAATAGAGGTCGCCGCCCACCGCACTGAGGTTGGTGACGGAGGACCAGATATCGTCACCGCCGGCATCGACGACCTTGCGGGTGTCCCAGCTGTGGCCGCCGCTCTGCCACAGCGTGGTGGTGGTGCCGTCATCCGCGGCGAAAAACATCGTATCGCCGACGGCGGTGAGGTCGAACGGCCGGCTGCTGTTCGGTCCGGGATTGAGATCGCCAAGGAACCTCCCTTCCGAACCACTGTCGTCGGTCGCCATTACTTCGTAACCGGTATGGGGATCGTAATTGACGTAGTACATCGTATCGCCGGCGGCAGTGAATTGCTGAGGCCTGGCGTAGATGTCGGGGTAATTGTGCCGGACCTCCCGGGTTCCTGCCACCGTCCCGTCACTGGTCCAGAGATTGACGTCGTCGTTGAAGTAAAGCTGCTTGCCGACCGCCCCGATGTCGAGGTCGAGGCCGAACTGCGGCAGGTCGGTCAGGTCGCCGCGCAGCTTGGTCGTTCCCGTCTCCGTCCCGTCCGTTACCCATAGCTGGGTGAAGCCGTCGGTGCCGTCCCAGGCGGTCAGATACAGCCGGTCGCCCGCCGCGGTCAGGTGTGACGGCTGGATGATCACCATCACCGGCGGGTCCTGGTTCCCTGGCAGGAAGTCCTTGACCATCACCGTGCCGGCCGTCGTCCCGTCGGTCTTCCACAGGGCGGCGCCATGTTCCGCATCTTCGGCGGAGAAATAGACGTTGTCGCCGAGTTGGGTGAAGTCGCCGGGGTTGGAGCGTGTCGGACCTGCATAGATGTCCTTCAGCAGATGGGTGCCGGCCGCCGTGCCGTCGCTCACCCACAACTCGGTGCCGTGCACGCCGTCATCCGCCTGGAACAGCACGCGGTCGCCGAAGGCGCTCATCGCCAGCGGGTTCGATCCGCTGCTGCCCGCCAAGATGTCGGACACCATGCGGGTACCGGCCGTCGTACCATCACTCACCCACAGTTCCCGGCCATGGACGCCGTCATCGGCGGAGAAGAAAACCCGCCCGCCGGCGCTCACCGGCCCGATGATGCCGGAGCCGGCGGTGCCGGAGGCAATGTCGCGAAGCAGGAAAGCGTTGGTGCCGTCGCTTCCCCAAAGCTCACTGCCATGCTGCGCGTCGCTGGCCACGAACACGGCGGTTGCCTTGGCCGGTACATCGCTGCCGAGCAGAAAATTCTCCGCGGTCAACATGTTGCGGGTGACGCCCATCAGCTTGACGCTGTCGGTCGGCCCGAAGGTCAGCACCAGCCCGTCGGCATCCTGATGCGATCCGGCCAGCAATTTCTCGAAGCCGCCAATGCCGGTCCAGCCGCGCAGGTCCAGCACGTCGCCGCCGCTTCCGGCCCGGAAATCACCGATGCAGTCCCAACCGTCCCCGGGGCTGAGGGCGAAGCGGTCGCGGCCGGCACCGCCTTCCATATAGTCGTTGCCGCCGTTGCCGGTGATGGTGTCGTCACCCGCGCCGCCGAACAGCAGGTCACGCGCGGCACCGCCCGCGATCTGCCGCCCGGCGACGTCGGCAAACAGCACATTGTCGGCGGTCAGCATGCCGGCGGTCACGCCCATCAGCTTGACCGAATCAGTCGCGCTGAACTCAAGAACGAGGCCATCGCTGTCCTGGTGGGACGAGGCAAGGAGTTTGGAAAGTCCGCCGGTCACCTTCCAGTTGCCGAGGTCCAGCACGTCGCCGCCGCGTCCGGCCCGGAAATCACCGATGCAGTCCCAACCATCGCCGGGACTGAGGACGAAGCGGTCGCGGCCCGCTCCGCCCTCCATGTAGTCGTTGCCACCGTTGCCGGTGATTGTGTCGTCACCTGCCCCGCCGAACAGCAGGTCGCGGCCGCTTCCTCCCGTCAGGGTCCGTCCGGACGGTGAGAGGCCATTTTCACTTGCAGATACCCCTCCCATGACCATGCCTTCCTTGTGGGTTGCCGAAGCATGGCCAATGTCCGATGATTGCTGGACCGGAGGTAGTGCGCGTCGGGCAATCTCCAATTGCACCGGCCGCCGCATCCGGCCGGGAAGAAACGCTCACGCGCTGAGTACCTCTCGCTTCCTTGAAGTTTGACCCTGTCCAGTCCGCGTGGATCAGGTCCGCTTGGATCCGGCGGTCATCTTCCAAATGGCGACGAAGAACAGCGCGGTGCCGAGAAGGGCGGCGTAGAGGATGATGCTCGGGTGGAAGATGAAGCCGATCGGCAGGATCAGCAGCATCAACGCCGCAGCCAACAGCCCGAGCAGGAAGATGCCGGGGTTGAAGTGCTCATAGATCGGGGCGTTCAGGTCGGTGTGGGTCGCCATGGTATGTGCTCCATTCCGGTGCCGCGATGCGCGGCTTTGATGGGTAATATGAGCACAGCCTAATGAGTCAATGATCGGGCGGCATTGCGAATTCGCAAGGGTTTGGCAGTTCCTGTTGATTTGCATTGATGGCACAGGTGGACATCTCCGCACGCCGCCAACGTCTGCCCTACCCCACCGGAAACCGCAGCACGAAGCGCGTGCCCTTCCCCTCGCCATCCTCCAGCGCGATGCTGCCGCGCATGGTGCCGGTCATGATGTTGGCGCAGATGCTGAGGCCCAGGCCGCTGGCGCCCAGGCCGCGCTTGGTCGTGAAGAAGGGGTCGAAGATGCGGGAGCGGATGTCGGCGGGAATGCCCTTGCCGTCGTCAGCGTAATGCATTTCGATCCAGCCGGCCGGCTGCTCGCGGGCGGACAATAGGATGCGGCCAGGCTCGCCCTCGTCAAAGGCGTGGACCAGAGCGTTGATGATCAGGTTCGACAGCACCTGCGCGAAGGAGCCGGGATAGCCGTCGACGATCAGGCCGGCGGGAATGTCCAGTTCCACAGTCACGCGGGTGCGGCGCAGGCGCGGGCGCAGACTCAGCAGCACTTCGTCGACATAGGCGGCGAGGTCGAAGGCGCGGCGCTCGCCGCTGGCCTGGTCGGAGGCGACCTGCTTGAAACTCTGGATCAGGCCGGTGGCGCGCTCCACGTTCGACAGGATCATCCGCGTCGATTCCCACGCGACGTCCAGGAAGTCCCGGAAATCGCTGCGGCGGATGCGGTTCTCCTCGAACAAGGTGCGGATGCGGCCGACCTCCTCCGCCAGATGAGAGATGGCGGTCAGGGTGACGCCGATGGGGGTGTTCACCTCATGCGCCACGCCGGCGACCAGTTGGGCCAGCGAGGACAGCTTCTCCGCCTGGATCAGGCTGGCCTGGGCGTCGCGCAGTTCGGCCTCCGCCCGCTTTCTCGCGGTGATGTCGAGCGCCACGGTAACGATGTGGGTGACCTCGCCGTCATCGTCGGTCAGCGGCATCTTGGTGGTCAGCCAGTCGCGCATCGCGCCATCGCCGTCGGGGGCGCGGTCCTCGTGGAAGGGGACGCCCTGGCCGCTGTCCACCACCAGCCGGTCGAGAGCGGTGGCGCGGTCGGTGGAGGGGCCGGGCGGCGGAGCGGCAGCGGGGCCGTAGGTCTCGCGGTAGTAACGGTTGGTCAGGCGCACCGTGCCGTCGCGGTCCTTCACGTCGATCAGGGCCGGGATGGCATCGATCACCCCGGTCAGGATCTCGCGGCCCTGACGCAACGCCTCGTCGGCGATCAGGCGGTCGGTGATGTCGGTGAAGGTCCGCACCTGCCCGCCGTCCGGCAGCGGCACCACCCGCACCTCGATGAACCGGCCGTCGCCCTGGGGCCGGGCATAGACGAACTCCCGCTCCGGCCGGCCGATACGGTCCATCAGATAGACGGTCTTGGCGTCAAGGTCGTCGCCGAAATCGGGGGCGCCGGACGGCAGTCCGACGATGCCGTTGGCGATCTGGTGCCGCACCACGTCGGGCAGCGCCGGGTTGGCGCGCATCAACTCCTCGCCAACGCCCAAGATGTCCAGCGCGTTGCTGTTCCAAGCGATGTAGTGCAGGTCGCGGTCGAGCAGGACGATGCCCTGCCCCATATTCTCCAGTGTCAGGCGCAGCAGATGGCGCTGGGTGGCAAGCTCGTCCTCCGCCCGCCGACGCTCGGTCACGTCGGAATAGGTGCGGAGGAATCCGCCGCCGGAGGTCGGACGGGTCCGCACCTCCAGCACCCGGCCATTGGGGCGGCGGTGCTCGTACAGGGGCGGATCGCCGCGGCGCGCACGATCCAGATTGTGGGCGGCAATGGCTTCGGGGTCGCCGGGACCGTATTCGCCGCGGTGGGCGAGGTAATGGACGATGCGGGCATAGTCGGCGCCGGGCATGTAGCCGCGCGGCACCTCGAACATCTCGTAAAGCCGCCCGTTGATGACGCGCACCGTCAGGTCGGCATCGACCAGCATCACGCCTTGGTCCATCTGCTCCAAAGCCAGCACGGCGAGATCGTCGCCGGTTGCGGGCTCCGGCCCAGGTCCGTCACCCGGAAGAGGACGGGTCGCCAGATATTCAGGACTCTGGGGAAGGTCGGGAATCTGGGCCGGCAAGGTCTGGGTGCCATCCGTCGTTTCGCTGGTCCGCTATCGAACGGGCTACTGTAACAGCCCCATTCCCTCCTGCCGAGTTCTCCTCTGCGCCATGGAGTCGCAATACGGAGACATTTGTGGGGCATTTTAAGTATTTCGGAACCTTTGCCACACTACCCTGTTTCGAATCGCAGGTGGTTTGTGCAAGATCGCCGGATGAGCAATACTGCGTCGGCGCTGCTGCGCTTCTCCCGTGTTCCATCGGCTGTTTTGAGGTAACCGCCCCTTGTCCGGACTGGCCGCCCTTCCCGCACCGACCGGCACGTCGCCCAACGCGGGCCTCGCGAAGCTGCGTCAGATGCTGGCGAGCGACGCCGCGGCGGTGCAACCAATCCGCCGCATCCCGGGCGAAGAGGAACGCAAGCGCGGCAAGGACGGCACCGAGGCGACCGGCGACGCCCTGCAGAGCAGCGGGCGCGCCGATGCCGACTCGACGGCGACACGGGCGAAATCGTCGGCGGGTTCGGCCGGCGGATTTGCCATCGGCGGTGCGGATGAGAACGCCGGACCGGTCAATGGCGGGCCGGTGCCGCTGAACGCTCTTCCCAATGCCGGCTATGTCGCGCAAAGCATCCATCAGGAAGCCATGGGCAGCGGCCTGACCATCGAACCCTGGTCGGAGGCCATCGACGCCTACCGCCGCGCCGATGCCGGGGTGAACACGCCGATGGTCACGCAGATCGCGGTGTAAGGTTCCGGACGGTTGCCCCCGGCTATGGCGTTCATCCACTTCCAGACATAGCTAAGTCTCTGGAAGCAAGGGAACTTCGCGTCATCCCCGCGAAGGCGGGGATCCAGAGTCTCCAGTGCAGGTGCTTCCAAAGTCTGGATTCTCGCCTTCGCCGGAGAGACGGCCAATGAAGTAATTTTATTCCAATGCTTCACACGACGCCGAGATGTGGCCGAGATGTGTAAGTTGATCTCTCCCACCAAGGGAGAGGGAAATACAGTCTCCCCCATCAATCGTCCCCGCTGGCCGGCATCGGGCCGTGGGGCAGGTCCGCCTTCCGGCTGCGGAACAGGTTGCCGACGAAGTGGCCGAAATCCTCCATGTAGAGGTAAAGTGACGGCGTGATGTAAAGCGTCAGCACCTGCGACACGCACAGCCCGCCGACCACGGCGAGACCCAGCGGCTGGCGCAGTTCGGCGGCGGCGCCGTGGGCGATGGCGATGGGCAGGGTGCCCATGATCGCCGCCATGGTGGTCATCATGATCGGGCGGAAGCGCAGCAGGCAGGCCTGCTCGATGGCGTCGCGCGCCGCCATGCCGTTGCGCCGCGCCTCCACCGCGAAGTCGATCATCATGATCGCGTTCTTCTTCACGATGCCGATCAGCATCAGGATGCCGATGATGGCGATGACGCTGAGTTCGGTGTCGAACAGAATTAGCGTCGCCAGCGCGCCGATGGCCGCCGAGGGCAGGCCGGACAGGATGGTCAGCGGGTGGATGAAGCTCTCGTACAGCACGCCCAGCACGATGTAGATCACCAGCACCGCCGCCGCCAACAGCAGCGCCTGCCCCGCCTGAGCGTCCTGGAACACCTGGGCGGTGCCCGCGAAGCCGGTGGTGATGGTGGCGGGCAGCCCCATCTCGCGCTCCGCCCCGCGGATCAGGTCGACCGCCTGCCCGAGCGAGGCGCCGGGCGCCAGGTTGAAGGACAGGGTGACGGCGGGAAGCTGCCCCTGGTGGGCCACCGCCAGCGGACCGGCCGTGCGCTCCACCCGCGCGAAGGCGTCGAGCGGCACCAGCTTGCCGCTGGTGGTGGAACGGACATAGATGCGCGACAGCGAACTGTCGTCGCCCTGGTATTTCGGCTCCAGTTCGATCAGCACCTGATAGTCGTTGCTGGGGGTGTAGATGGTCGAGACCTGCCGCTGGCCGAAGGCGCTGTAGAGGGTCGAGCGCACCTGATCGACGCCGATGCCCAGCGTCGCCGCCTTCTCGCGGTCGATGTGGACATAGGCCTGGGGGTTGTTGAGCTGAAGGTCGCTGGTGACGTCCTGCAGGATGGGGATGCCGCGCAGCGCCTGCTCCAGCCGGCCGGACCATTGGTACAGCTCGTCCAGGTCCAGGCCCTGGATGGTGTACTGATAGAGGCTCTTGGATGCACGGCCGCCGATGCGCAGGTTCTGCACCGGCTGCATGTAGACCGCCATGCCCGGAATGCCGGCGACCTGACGGCGAAGCTGCTGGATCACCTCGGTCGCCGACGGACGCTCGTCGCGCGGCTTCAGGGTGATGAACATGCGGCCCTGGTTGCCGGTGTTGCCGCCGGTCCCGACGGAGGAGATGACGTCGACCACCGCCGGGTTGGCCTTGACGATGGCGGCGACCTGCTGCTGCCGTTCCGCCATCGACGGGAAGGCGATGTCGGCCCGCGCCTCCGTCGTCACGAAGATCTGGCCGATGTCCTCGGTCGGGAAAAAACCCTTGGGGATCGCCTGATAGAGCAGTCCGGTACCGATGATGGTGCCGATCATCACCAGCCCCATCAGCGGCCGGTGGCGCAGGGTCCAGCGCAGGGTCCGTCCATAGCCGTTCAGCAGGGCGGAGAAGCCCGCCTCCAGCGTGCGGCCGAACCACCCTTCCTTCTGGTCATGGGCGTGGGTGAGGAAGCGCGAGCACATCATCGGCGTCAGCGTCAGCGACACGAAGGCCGATGCGGCGATCGACATGGTGACGACCAGGGCGAATTCATGGAACAGACGCCCGACCACGCCGCCCATCAGCAGGATCGGGATGAAGACGGCGACCAGCGACAGGGTGATCGACAGGATGGTGAAGCCGATCTCGCGGGAGCCCTTGATCGCGGCCTCGAACGGCTTCATCCCCTCTTCGACATAGCGGACGATGTTCTCCATCATCACGATGGCATCGTCCACCACGAGGCCGACCGCCAGGGTCAGCGCCATCAGCGAGATGTTGTCGACGGAAAATCCCAGCAGATGCATGCCGCCCGCCGTCGCGATCAGCGAGATCGGCACGGCCAGTGCCGGGATCAGCGTCGCCGACAGCCGGCGCAGGAACAGGAAGATCACCAGAACGACCAGCACGATGGTCAGGCCCAGGGTGAACTGCACGTCCTCCACCGCCTGACGGATCGACTGCGAGCGGTCGTTGACCACCTGGATGGCGGCGGCGGCCGGAAGCTGGGTCTGGAAGACCGGGACCAGCTCGCGCACGCGGTCCACCACGTCGACCGTGTTGGCGTCGGGCTGGCGCTGGACCGCCAGCATGATGCTGCGGGTGCCGTTCAGCCAGCTGGCGGTGCGGTCGTTCTCCACACTGTCCAGCACCTTCGCCACGTCGCCCAGCCGCACAGGGGCGTTGTTGCGATAGGCGACGATCAACTGGCGGAAGGCGTCGGCGTCGGGAAGCTGCGGGTTGGCGGCGATCACCAGCTGCTGCTGCTGGCCTGTCAGGGTGCCGACGGGGGTGTTGGCGTTGGCGGCGGCCAGCGCCTTCTGCAACTCGTCGATACCGATGCCGCGCAAAGCCAGGGCGTTGGGGTTGACCTGAATCCGAACGGCGTATTTCTGCGAGCCGTAGATCTGCACCTGGGCCACGCCCGGCAGGGTCGCGACCTTTGGCTGGATCAGCGTCTCGGCGATGTCGTTCAGGCGAGCCAGCGGCAGGGTCGGCGAGTTCAGCGACAGGAACAGGATCGGCTGGTCGGCCGGGTTGACCTTGCGGTAGCTGGGCGGCGTCGTCATCTCCGCCGGCAGCCGGCGCTGGGTGCGGGCGAGGGCCGCCTGCACGTCGGCCGCCGCCGCGTCGATGTCGCGTTCCAGCACGAATTGGATGGTGATGCTGGTGTTGCCGAGCGTGCTGTTCGACGTGATGGTGTCGATGCCGGCGATGGTGGAGAACTCGCGCTCCAGCGGGCTGGCGATCGACGCCGCCATCGTCTCCGGCGAGGCACCGGGCAGGCTGGCGCTGACGCTGATGACCGGGAAATCCACCCGCGGCAGCGCCGCAGTGGGCAGCTGGCGGTAGGCCGCCAGACCGCTCAGCACCAGCGCCGCCGTCAGGAGAATGGTCATCACCGGACGGCGGATGCAGAGTTCGGAGAGGTTCACGTCGCACCCCCGGTGGTCTGCGTCCGGGTGCCGGCGGTCTCCTCAACGGCGGAGCCCTGCCGCCGGCCGCCTTCGGCCGTCTCACCGGATGGGGGTGCGGCCGGCTTGCCGGCGCGTTCGCTGATCTTGGCGCCGGGGAACAGGCGCGACTGGCCGTCGACCACCACCCGCTCCCCGGCCTGCAGGCCGGAGGCGACGACGCTGAGGCCGCCATGGCTGCGCTCGACGGTAACCGGGCGGACCTCCACCGTCTCGTCGGGCTTGACGACATAGACGAAGCGGCCCTTCTGGCCGGTCTGCACCGCCAGATCGGGGATGGTCAGCGCGTTCTGCTCGACCCGCAGGGTCAGGACGGTGTCGACGAACTGGCCCGGCCACAGCCGGGTGTCGGCGTTCGGAAACTCGCCCTTGACCAGAATGGTGCCGGTCTGCTGGTCGACCTGGCTGTCGACGAAGGACAGCTTGCCCTGCGCCGTCTCGCCGTGACTGCCGGCGATGCTGGCAGTCACGGCAGGCGAGCCGGCGGCCATCGCGGCGCGGATCGCCGGGAGGTGCTTTTCCGGAACGTTGAAGGCGACGTTGATCGGACGAAGCTGGGTCAGGGTGACCAGCGGGTTGGCGTCGGCGGCGCGCACCATGGTGCCGACCTTGGCGGTGATGGTGCCGGTACGGCCGTCCATCGGCGCGGTGATGCGGGTGAAGCTGAGCGCCACCTTCGCCGCCTCGATCGCCGCGAGGTCGGCCTTCACCGTGCCTTCCAACGCATCGGCGGTGGCGACGGCGGCGTCATAGGTGGTGCGGGAAATCGCGCTGGTGCGCACCAGCTCCCCATAGCGCTTCACGTCGCCCTTGGCCTTGTCCAGATTGGCGCGGTCGCGTTCCAGATTGGCCTGGGCCTGACGCAGCTGGGCGTCGAGCGAGCGGCTGTCGAGCGTAAACAGAATGTCGCCGGCCTTCACCTCCTGCCCCTCGGTGAAGGCAACGGTCTCCACGACGCTGTCGACGCGGGCCTTGATGGCGATGGCGGCGATGGGCTGGACGCTGCCGATGGTGACGATCTGCTCCGGCACCGCCTGCACCGCCACCTTTTGGGTCACCACCGGCACGGTGCGGGCGGATGCCTGCGCCTGGGTCTTCGCCCCATTCGCCGCCCCACCCGCCGTGGTCCCGCTGCCCGCCCCGCCGGTGTGGGACGCATACCAATAGTACCCGCCGCCGCCGATCAGTGCGGCAACAAGCAGGACCAGGAAAAACCGTCTCATAGGCGAGGACTCCAGACGCCGGAGCCGGGGTCCGGCAGCGCTTATATGAAGGGGGGCAGGTTGGTGATGCCGGACATCAGAAGATCGATGACGGAGCGCTCCAGCGCCTCGCGCGGGCGGTCGCCCACCTGCATGATCCCGCCACGGACCATGCCGATGATCAGCAACGGAACGATCTCCAGATCGATCTTGCGGAATTCACCCGACTGCATGCCCTCCGCCAGGACCTGTTGCAGGGCCGTCGCGCTGCGCTGGCTGCGGCGGCGTAGGATGCGGCGGCTGCGGTCGGCCAGATCGGACTGATCGCCGCCCAGCAGCTTCAACGTCTGCAACTGCTCGCTCAGCGTGCCGACCAGGGCGGAGACCATCGCCGACAGGCGGACGGAGGCGGGAACCTGCTGCGGCGCCAGTTCGGCGTTCAGCTTGTGCTCCAGCCCGCCCAGAGCCCGTTCGAGCGATTCCAGATACAGCTCTTCCTTGGAGGGGAAGTAGCGGTAGAGCGTGGCCTTGCCCACGCCAGCCCGCTTCGCCACCTCCTCCACCTGGACGGAGGCGTAATCGCGGCCGGCAAACAGCTCCGCCGCGGCGTTGAGGATCACCTCGCGCCGGCGAGCGCGCCAGTCAGGTATCTCTTCCGCATCAAGAGGCATGAATGGAACTCACGGGTTTCAAAACTGACGATAGTCGAGATCCTTAGAGTGTCAAGGAACCAGTCTCCAAGAAAAATGAATTCCGCGTCATCTGCGGAAAACCCTTGCCCGGCAAGGGACTGACGGCGTGACGACGGCAGGCGCCGTTCCCTCGCGAAAAAGGCGCGAAGCCCGACCTGCCCAGGCGGAGATGCCTGGGAGGCCGGGCTTCGCGCCCTTGTATCGGAAGGCGATGCCTGCCGGTCAGCTTCGGGTGCTGGGAGAGCGGCCGGTGCCGGTGGAGCCGGTCACGCCCGTGGTGGAGCCGGCCATCGACCCGGTGCCTGCGGAGGCTCCGGCCGGGCCGCCACTGGTGCCGGCGCCGGTCCCCGTGCTGGTCGGCGAAGCCGAGCCGGTGTTGGCGCCGGTCCCCATGCCGAGCCCGGCGGCGCTGCCTGCGGTGGTGGTGTCGGAGCCCTGATGGCCGCCGGTGGTCCCGGACATCGACGTGGAGGTGGTGCCGCCGCCCGCGGTCGCCATGGCGGAGGCCCCGGCGCCGGTGGAACTGCCCCAGCCGGTGGCGCTCTGGTTGCCGGTCTGGCTGCGAACGCGCAGGTTGTTCTGCACGTGCGACACGCCGGACACCGATTCGGCGACATCCTCGGCCCGGCGCTTGGTGTGGCGGTCGGGCACCATGCCGGTCAGCGTCACCTCGCCGCCGCTGACCGTCACCTCGATGTCGGAGGCGTCGATGTAAGCGTCGTCGGTCAGGCGGTCGCTGACATCCTCGCGCACGCGCTCGTCGGAACGGCTGTAGCCGCGCGGGCCACGGCCGCGATGCTGGGAGGCACGGCGTTCGTCCTCGCGGCGGCGGCGTTCGGCATCGTCGTCGCCGAACCAGGAGGCGATTTCGTCGCCGGCCTGTTCCCAGAAGCCGCGATCACGGTTCCGGCCACGGTCGTCGCCCCGGCGCTCGTACCGGTCGTCGGCATAGCCCCCGCCATAGTCGCTACGGCTTTGCCCGCCGCGGAGCATGCTGCTGCGATCCTCGACCCAGGAGCGGTTGCGGTCGTCACGCTCGTAGCCGCCGCCCCCTTGGCCGCCGCCGTAGCTGGTGGAGGAGCTGCCGCCGAAATCGCGCCGGCTCCAGTCGCCACGCTCCCAATCGCCACGGTCGCGGCCGGCTTCGTAGCCGCCGCCATAGCCGCTGCTCTGGGTGCCGCCCTGGGAACCATAGCCGCGCGAGCCGTAATCGCGGTCACGTTCGCCATACTCGCGCCCGCCATAGCCGAGCGTGCCGCGGCCACGCACGCCACGGTCGCCCTCGCCATAGGGGCGCACGCCGTAATCGCGGTCGCGGTAATCGGCGTTGCCGACATCGCGGTTGGTGTAATTGCCCTCGGTCCCGGCATTGCCGGCGCCGGCATAGCCGCCATAACCGCTGGACCCGGACCGCCCGCCATAGCCGGCGCCGTAGCCGCCGCGGCTCATGTCACGGCCACCGCCGAAGCTGCGGTCATAGACGCGCTCCATCTCGCGGGAGGTATCGCCGCGGCGGTCGTCGCTGTCGGAATAGGACTCGCGGCCGTAGCCGCCGGATTCGTTGCCGACGTGCCCGCCATAGCCGGCGTCGCGGTAGCTGCGGCCCTGGTCGTCCTGGTGGCGGTGGGCCTGCGTGCGATACATGCTTTCGTGACGGCGGTCGTCGTCTTGGCCATAGACGCCGGTGCGCTGCGGCCCCTCGCCCCAGTCGCGATGCCGGTTCGGCTCCCGGTCGTCGTCGCGCCAGTCGCGGCCTTCGCCCCGCCACCGATTCTCGTACTGCGCCATCGTGGTCGGCTCCCTCTTTTCCGGATTCTTGGAGTGCGGGCTTCGCGCCACGAAAGGCGTGGGCGCGCCCGTCCTTCCCCGAACAACAGGAGCGGTCAAACGGCGTTCCGGATTTTCAGCGGCCGCCCCCCGGCGATATCGAGAGTTCTGGCACGGCGCTTGCGTGGTGCAGAGCGGTTGGTTCCACGCATCACTTGCGGCTTCGGCGCTTCATGCACCGAAGCCGTTTTCTTTTGCGCCCCATTATTGGGCAGACGTGTCGATCTGCTTAATTTGGCAGCGGACGGTCGAGCAGACGGGCAACCGCGGCCCCCAACTCTTCATTGAGGAAGGGCTTGTAGATGATCTCATCCGCATTGAACATGCGCGTCATCTTCAAGAGATAGCCCGCCGGCATGTTGGGCGCCCCGCCGGACATGGCCAGGATCTTCACGTCGGGCTGAGCGCTGCGGGCAGCCTTGATGAGTTCGATCCCGTCGACCTCCGGCATCAGCACGTCGGTGACGATCAGGTCGAAGCTGCGGCGGTCGAGCGCGCGGATGGCCGCGCGTCCGTTCTCCGCCTCGGTCACCTCGAAACCGCGCCCTTCCAGATAGCCGGCGACGGACAGGCGGACGGCCGGAGAATCCTCCACGACCAGGATGTTGGGCCGAATGGCACTTCCCATCATACACCCGGTTCCTTTTGGGAACCGCCTTATCGAAAAGCCGGCAACGGCCGGCGGAAGCCCGCCCCTTATCCCCTCACCCGCCGAGCGCCGCAACCGCCGCAGCCGCGTCGGCATGGATCTCGAACAGGGACGAGAAGCCGCTGACGTCGAACACCTCGCGGATGTGCGGCGCCATGGCTGAAAGGGCGATCGAGCCGCGCTTCGTCCGTGCCGCCTTGGCGGCGACCAGCAGGCAACGAAGCCCGGCAGAACTGATGTAGGAAAGCTGGGCCATATCGACAACAAGCCGCGTGCCTTCGGCGCCGATGGCCGACAGCAGAGCCGATTCGAATTCGCCGGCATTGCCGCTGTCGATCCGCCCCTCCGCCCGCAGAACGGTGACGCCGTTGACCGACTGTTCGGTGATGTTCATACCCTGCCCTCGCCTCGAATTACCACGTTGGTGCTTATACCATGTCGGCTGGCGCCCGACGATGCATTCGCGGTGCAGCGGATGCTTCCTCCCGGCCGCCGCCGTCAGGCGACCGGATCGGACAGCGCCGCCAGGGCGGACACCGGAGCGTCCGCCGCCCCGCGCCAGCGCAGGACGAGACAGGTGATGTCGTCGGACTGCGGCGCCCCGGCGGTGAAGCGGGCCACATCGGTCAGCACCCCGTCCAGCCCGTCGCGGGCGGACGCGCTGGACTGGCCGGCGACCGCGGCGGCAAGGCGGGGGTCACCGTACATCACCTCCTCGCCGTTGAACGCCTCGGTGACGCCGTCGGTGAACAGGAAGACCATGTCGCCGGTGTCGAGCATGACGCTCTTCTCGCCGAAAGGCATGTCGGGCATGGCGGCCAGCGCGATGCCGGGGGTGCGCTCCAGCTCCTTCACCGCGCCGGACGCGGTCATGCGCAGCGGCGGGTTGTGGCCGCCGTTGGAATAGGCCAGCACGCCGGTGCGCAGGTCCAACTCGCCATAGAAGACGGTGACGAACATCATCTGTTCGTTCTCCGCCGCCAGCAGGTTGTTGACCCGGCGCATCGTCTCCGCCGGGCCGACGCCCGATTCGGCGATGGCGCGAAGCATCGTGCGGGTGATCAGCATGAAGAAGGCGGCCGGGATGCCCTTGCCCGACACGTCGGCGATGACCAGCGCCACCTTGTGCTCGGAGATCGGGAAGAAGTCGTAGAAATCGCCGCCGACCTCCTTGGCCGGGATCATGCGCGCCGCAATGTCCAGCTCGGCCAGATCGGGGAAGACCTGGGGCAGGATGGTCAGCTGCATGGTTCGGGCGATCTCCAGCTCCTGCTGCAGGCTGATGAGGCGGCGCTTGTCCTCCAGGGCCTCGCGCAGGTCGCGCACCATCTGGGTCAACTGCACCTGCTGGGTGCTGACCCGCGTCGCCAGACGGGAGAAGCCCAGCGCCAGCAGGCCAAGCTCGTCGCCCACCCCCTTGGATTGCGAGGACTGGGCATCGTGGGTCTCGGCCTCGATCTGGCGAAGCTCCTCCAGCAGGGTCTGGCGGGCATCCTCCTCCAGCGTGACGGCCAGCGCCTCCATCTGGCGGCGGATGAAGCGTTGCTGACGGCGCAGGCGGCGCTCGCGCTGGCCGGCGCTGCGCTCGATCTCGCGCATCACGCCGCGGAAGACCTCCACCGCGCCGGCGATGCGGCCGATCTCGTCATTGCCGGCCGGCAGTTCGACATAGCCCATGGACCGACCGTGGGAGAGGTCCTGAAGCGCCTTCACCGCCCCGTCGAGCGTGGAGAAGTTCCGCCGCAGGAAGCCATAGAGCAACCCCAGCGCGCCCAGCAGCACCAGCCCGACCGCCGCGACATAGGCGACCGACCACAGCGCCTGCTCCTCCACCGCCTGGGTGACGTCGGTGGCGATCAGCACGGTGGCGACGCGGCCGCCGGCGAGATCGGCCACCGGCAGGCTGGCCAGCGCATAGCGGCGCCCGCCATCGGCGACATGGGTGATGCTGCGCTCTGCCGGTCGGACCAGCGGCTTGACCGCCGGCCAGAGCGGATCGGTCTCTCCATCCAGGGCGGCGCCGCTGCGGCTGACGGCGAAGACGCGCCCGCCGGTGGTCCGCCGCAGCACGTCGAGCGCGGCGACGAAGTCCAGGCCGGCCACCGCCGCACCGGTGACGCCGGCCCCGCTGCCCGCGCCGCCGCCGGCCCCGGTCCCGGCATAGATCGGCACGCCGGCCACCACCACCAGGCGCTCGCCATCGACCAGACGGACGCCGCGCGCCAGCTTCTGCCCGGACAGGATGGCGTCGAGCGCGCCGCGATTCAGCAATGGCGCCGGATCGAAGGCCGGATCGCTGCTGTAGAGCAGGTCGCCCGACTTCGACAGCAGGTTGACGTCGGTGATGCCACCGGTGGCGGGGGCGGCGAGAATCCCCAACGCGGCGACCCGGCGGTCGAGCGCGCCGCGCTCCTCCACCTCGACCGCGCGGGCGATCTCGGCGTCGCCGGCCAGCCGGCCAAGCCCCTGGTCGATGCGGCCGACGGCGCCCGAAACGGCGAGCTGCCAGGAGGTTTCGAGCCGTGCCAGTTCAAGCTCGCGCGCGCGCTCGTCGGCGGCGTCCTCGCGCAGGGCGGCGAACCCGAGAAGCAGGCCGGCCACGATGGTGACGGTGGCGAGCACGAACAGGATGATGCGGGTCTGGAGCAGCATGGGGGCCTCTCAGCTCCGCGGAACAACGATAGGCCGCGCCAGCAGCAGGGCCAACCCGGCGGGAAGCAGGGCCGACGCGGTAAGCAAGCCGCCGTCCCAATCGACCGCCACCGCCCAAAGCAGCGCGGCCAGGACACCGACCGCCAGCGCCCGCAGGATCGATGGAAGACCACCGTCCCCGGTCTGCCGCCGCACATAGGACAGCGCCAGCCCGGCGGCGAAGCCTCCCGACGCCGCACCGAGCAAGCCCGGAGCGAGCGCCGATAGGGCGCCGATCGCCAAGACGGCCGCCGCCAGCAGAAGCAGCGCGGTCAGCAGGGCGGCAATCCGGCGCAGGCGGGCGGGAACCGCGTAACCGGCGGCCAGACCGGCAAGCGCGACCGCCGGCAGAGCGGCGAGCATGCCGCCGGACAGGTCCGCGGCACCCGCCCCAATGCCCGGCGCCAGCATCGCCGCGGCGGACGCCGCCAGCAGGGCGAAGGAATGGATGTCGTCGGCGCGGGAATCGACCTCGCGCCGGGGAGCGGCCTCAAGACCGGAGCCAAGCGCCTCCAGTGCGGAGCGGCGGGTGCGGTCGACGGCCTCGGCGACCTCCGGGTCGAAGACGGCGGCACGAACCTCTTCCGCATGGGCGGCGAAGCGTTGGCGGCGCTCGTGCAGGCCAAAGACCACGGCGTTGAAGGAGAAAAGCAGACGGCCGACCTGATCGCGCGGACGGCGGCCCAGCAGCGTGGCGAAACGGCCGGCCGCGGCCTCCTCCATCGCGCGGGCCAGCCGGCGCAGCGGCGCGCGGAAGCTGGCACGGGCCAGCACGCCGGCCAGTTCGGCCAGCAGCAGCAGGACCGCCAGACCGCCCAGCGCCACGGTCGCCAGCTCGCCGGCGATCTGACCGCGCACCTGACCGGGCTGTACGCCAACCAGCACATGGCCGGCGGGCGGCTGCCCCACCCCACCGCCGCCGCCTTCCGAGGACAGGCGGCCGATGCGCACCGGCAGGCGCAGGATCAGGAAGCCGTCGCGCTCGATCGGCTGGAGGGTCGCGGCGCGGGTCTCGGGCGTCGGCAGGCTGCGCAGCGAGGCGGCCAGCGTTTCCATCTGCTTGCGGTCGGGAAGGGAGCCGCCGGTGGCCGCCGATTGGAGAAGCGCGCCGTCGGCGCCGGTCAGCGCCAGGAAGCCGATGTCAGCGTTGCGGTCGGCGATGCCCTGGAGAAAGGCGCCGACCCCCTCGATGCGCGGAAGCGGGATGCCGTAGCCGATGGCGCGTTCCAGATCGTGCTGAACCGCCTCCGCCACCGCGGCGGCCTTGCCGGCGCGCGCCTCGCCCAGCTGGTCCTGCGCCAGCCAGGTGCCGAGAAGCCCGACCCCGGCCATAGCCAGCGCCGCGGCCAGCAGGATGACGGCGGGAATGCCGAGCATGAAGGAGCGGTGGCTGCGCGATGTCATGCGAGTTCGTCCAGGCGGGCGACTTCGCGCTCCGCCTCGTCGAGGATGGTCAGGCGCCGCCGCACCGCATCGGTGAAGGCGGGTGCCGGCAGGCCGAGTGCCTGGGCGGTGGATCGGGCCATGGATTGGGCAGCGGAAGGGGCGGGAAGAGCGGTCGCACCCTCCCCCAGCCCTTCCAGTGTGGCGGCGAGATCCGCCAGAGACCGCCGCGGCCCGGCGGCGATGCCCAGCCCGGCCAGCCAGCCGACCAGCGCCAGCGGCAGCACAATCAGAACTGCGCCGATGGACAGGGTCAGGGCATAGTGGCGCATCGGCTCGGCCATCGCGCCGGACGGCATGCGCACCAGCACGCTGCCGGCCGCGGTATCGAAGCTGGTGGCGAGACCGACGCCATAGACCCGCTCGGCCCCGCGCACCTCCGACCAGAAGCCGCTGACGTCGCCGTCAGGGCCGCCAGGGCTGTCGGACGCCGATGCCGGGCGGGGCGGCAGCGCCTCCCCCACCTCCACCGCGTTGGTGGAGAAGAGAATGGTGCCGGCCTCGTCGAGAACGGCGACGGACTGGATGCCTGGAAGGGCGGCGCGGGCACGGGCCAGCAGCACATCGACCTGCGGCAGGTCGCCCAGAGCCAGGCCGAGATTCAGCTGGGTCTCGAGCGACGTTTTCGCCTCGCTCAGCACGAAGCCGACCTGGGAGGACACGGCCTCGTCCAGGCGGCGCGCCTGTTCGCGCGTCCACAGCACGACGGCGGACAGGCCGGCGACGAACACCGCCACCGCCACGAACGCCGCCAGCCGCGCCCCGAAACTGCCCGATCCCATCCCGGTCTTCTCCCTCCGGCCGATCCGCAACGGCGCGATCAGCGCCACCCAATCAGTGCGGCCCAATCAGCGCGGATCGCGCTCCCGGCCGCACAGCGCGTACCAGCGTTGCGACGCCCCCTCGCCCGCCGCGACGCGGCCCCAGACATGGCCGCGGTCGAACACGTCCCAGCGGGAGGCCAGTTCCTCCACCGCGACCAGTTCGGCGCTGGCGGTGTCGAAGACCGGGTCGACGGTGAAGTCGCGGTGGACCAGCAGCCGCACCAGATCGCCGCCGACGCGGACCAGCCGCTTCGGATAGATGCCGTGCCGCGCCAGATGACCCCAGCTGCGGTGGTTGCGCGTGCTGACGGTGGTGACGAGATGCCGGCGGCCGAGCGCCTCCGCCACCTCGATCCGCCAGTCGATCAGGCGGTGATGCAGCCCGCGCCCGCGCTCCGACGGATCGACCATCGCCGATGACATGTGCGCGACCCAGGGCAGCTCCGCTTCCGGCAGATCGAGGTCGCGACCCCGGTTGGGATCGGTGGCCGACGGCAGGCCCAGTGCGCCGTAGGCGACCAGCACACCCTTGCGGAAGATGCCGGCAGTCAGGCCCCGGTCGCCCAGATGGTCGGTGACGAAGTTCCCGACCTCGCCCGCCATGCGGTAATGGTCGGGGTCCTCCAGCGTCGCCACCACGCGGACGCGGAAGTCGGCGAGCAGGTTGGAATCGTCCAGGTCCATCATGCGGACGCTCAGCCCGTCCGGCAGGTCGGCGGCCAGCGCCCGCAGGCGGACGGCGGCGACCGCGCGCGCGGCGTCGCCGCGCAGGGGGATCGCGCCGAACGGCATGGGGACGGGGGGCAGGACGCTCATAATTCGCCACTCACGATTCGATGATTTCCGCGAAGTTCAGGAGGCCGATTGGCGGGTAATATTCCAGTGCCCGCACGGTGGCCATGTTGATGATGACGGAGAAGCGCTTCAGCGTTTCCACCGGGATTTCCGCCGGCTTGACGCCGTCCAGCAGGATCTGCGCCGCCTTGAAGGCGGTGAAGCGGCCGATGCCGTAGGCGCTGCTCGCCAGCGCCAGCATCGCCTTGTCGGTGCGCACGATCAGCTCGGTGACGGAGAAGGTCGGCAGATGCAGCCGCAACGCCTCCGCCGCCACGACACTGCGGTTGTGGAAGGCGATGAAGGTGTCGGGGCCGATATACAGCATCTCCGCCCCGCGCTGCGCCGCACGGGCGATGGCGTCTGGAACCGCGGCGGAAATCGGCTCGCCCCGGTCGTTCAGGGGCACCGGCTCCTCGATCAGTTCCAGCCCGCGCAGGGCCGTCTCCGCCCGCAGCCCCTCGATGGTGAGGACGGAGTTGCGCTCCTGCGGGTTGTAGACGACGCCCAGCCGCTTGATCGGGCGATAGGCCTGGATGGTGTTCAGTTGGACCGCGATGGGGGCGATGTGGATGGTGCCGGTGACGTTGCGCCCCGAACGGGCGAGGTCGGGTACGATCTTCGCGTCCACCGGGGCGGCGACGAAGGTGAAGACGACCGGGATGTCGGTGACGTATTTGCGCGGATCGGGTTGGTCGAAGGGACCGATGAGGCCGCGGGTCTGCGGCGTGCCCCAGCTGTAGATCAGATCGGGGCGGGTGTCCTTGATCTCTTCGATGATGCCCGGCAGCTTGGCGGTGTCGCCGCCGGTGTTGCGGATGGTGTAGTCGACCTTCAGGCCGCGGCGCGCCAGATAGTCCTTGAAGCCGTATTCGTTGTCGCTCTCGCCGCGGCCCAGCACCATGGTGATGCGGAAGGTCCTGTCCGGCACACCGGCGGCGAGCGCCGACCCGATCAGCGCGTTGCCGGCCAGCGGCAGGCCCGGCAGCGCCAGCCCGCCGGCGGCGGCCAGCCGCAGCAGCGAACGGCGGCGGATGCGGAGGAGGTCGTCCTCGTCGAAGAAGTTCGCGCTCATCGCGGTCAAGCCTCCTGCGGCCGGGTCGCTGGGGTGGCCGGCCGGCCGGTGCGGAAGAGAATCCAGAACAGCAGGGCGCTCGCCCCGCACAGAAGGCCGATGCCAAGCATCGCCTCCCGGTAGGAGGTGGCGACCGCCACCGCCATCGCGGTGACGGGGCCGAGCGCGCCGCCCAGCCGCTCGATCAGCCGGTACCAGCCGATGGCCGCGGTCTCCTGCAGGCCGCCCTCGCGGGCGATCTGCGAGACCAGCGTCAGCTGCGGCGCGCCGACCAGCGCCTGTGACAGCCCGAACAGGGCGATGGCCAGCGGCGGCCCCCACAACGCCTGGGTCGCGACGATGGGCAGGCAGCTGGCCAGCGTGCCGATGCCGCCGGCGGCGATGAAGCCGCGCCGCGCCTGCCAGCGGTCGGACAGGCTGGCGGCCAGCGGTGACACCAGGATGAAGGCGACGAAATACATCATCTGCACCCGGCCGATCTCCGCCTTGGTGGCGCCGTCGGCGGTCAGCAGAAGCGGGACGAGGCAGAAGAGGAAGGCGGTGGAGGCGATCTTGGTCGGGATCGCGCTCAGCACCATCAGGGCGGAGAAGCGGAAGTCGCGGAACAGCGGCAGCGCGCTGCCCATCGCCGGACGCGGCGCCGCGCCGGCCGGACGCGCGGCGGAACGGCCACGCAGGAGCAGCAGGCTGACCGACAGGCCGGAGCCCAGAGCCAGGACCGCGCCCAGCAGGAACGTGGCGCGGAAGCCCGCCTGATCGGCGATGATGCCGCCGCCGACCGGGCCGCAGACGCCGGCCGCCAGCAGGGCGCCGATGAACATCGCCATGCCCGCCGCCCGGTTGCGCGGCGTGGTGTGGTCCACCACGATGCCCTGCGCGGTGATGAGCACCAGCCCGTAGCCGAGCGCGGTCAGGCAGCGCCACAGCATCAGTTCGAACAGCGAGCCGGCATAGGCGGTCAGCGCCAGGCTGACGGAGCCCAGCAGCGCCCCGATGGTGAAGGAGCGCGCCCGGCCCCAGCGTTCGGAGAAGCGTGCCCCGCCCGGCTGCGACAGTGCCCAGATCAGCATGAACAGCGTGATCGGCAGGCTGACCACCATGTCCGGCGTCAGCCACGGCACCTCGCCGGCAAAGGATTTGGCATAGGCTGGCAGGAAGGGGCGCGACAGCTCTTCCGACAGGCAGAACAGGAAGACCGGCAGCCGCAGGAAGACGAGGTTCAGCGGCGTCGGCGGCGGCGTGGCGGCCTGCGGATCGCGGAAGCGGAACCGGCCGGCGAGCGCGGCCAGCCCGGCCTCCGCCCGGTCGACCCGCGGATCGTCATTGCCCAGCCGGCGCCGCAGCTCCGCCACCCGCGCGGCGAGCCCGGCATGGCGGGCATTCACGCTGTCGAGCGCGGCCCGCACGCCCCCTTCCAGCGCGCGGTCGTCATTGGCCCCGGCGGATTGCGCTCCGGCGGGTTCGGGGATCACGGGCAGGGTGGCGCGGAAATCACCCTCCTCCGCCCGGTCGGCCAGCAGCCGCAGGGTCAGCACCCGCCGCATGGCGAGATTCACCACCAGCTGCAGCACTTCGAAGATCAGCAGGACGGAGACGATGACCACCGACAGCACGTCGAGCGCCAGATCGGTGGAGGCCTTCGCCAGGAAGGCGCTGTCGATGCCGACATGCAGCGCGCCGGCCGATGCGCCGGTCCCGCCCAGCGGGTTCTCGACATCGACGAAGCCGCTCACCAGCCGCCCGTCGGCGGGGCCTGACAGGCGGCCGGCCGGCACGGACGACAGCCCGGCGAGCGGCTTGCCCGCCGTCGCCACGATGCGTCCGGCAGGATCGGTCACCGCGATGTAGGCGATGTCGTCGTGGCGATCAACCTCCGCCGCCAGCAGGGCGTCGAGGCCGGCCATGCGGTCCAGCGGGATGCGGACGCCGAGGCCGCGGTCGATCTGCGCCGCCAGCAGGCCGCCGACCGTCTGCGCCTTGCGCGCGAGTTCCGGTTGGAAGAGAGGGTCGAAGCTGCGCAGCGACAGCCAGGACGCCGCCCCCGCCGCCACGAGCAGGACCGCCACCGTGACGATGGTCAGCCGCAGCACCAGCGCGCTGATCGGGTCGCGCTGCCGGGCCGGCGCGGCCTTCGCGGCGCTGGACTGTCCTTTTCCGGTCATGGCACGGCCCCTTTCGGCATCGGCGATGCCATGTTCACCGATGGACTGCCGAGGGGAGCCATCGCATCCAGCTCCCGCTCCAGTTCTTCCATCGCTCGGTCGGCGTCGGCGATGCCATGGTTCAGACGGTCGCGCACCACGCCGAGCGGGGCCGCGCCGGCGGCCAGTCCGCGGCGACCGCCGCCCTGGCGCACGACGATGAACACGGCGGCGAATGTCGCAAGCGCGGCGATCAGCACCAGGGCCAGCGTACCGAGGCGCAGCCCGTCTTCGACCGCCGCGACCCGCGCCTTCAGGCCGGTGAGGGAAGAGCGCAGGATCACCTCGCCCACCGTCTGGCCGAAGCTGTTGCGCACGCCGGTGCCGATGACCAGCACGTCGCCGTCGACGCGCTGGCGCAGCGTGCTGCCGGGATCCTCGCTCCAATGGACCGGGCTGGGGCGGCCGACGCTGTTGCGGTCGGACGCGAACAGCACGATGCCGCGGTCGTCCACCACCTCCACCCCGAGGATCTCCTCGCCGGAGGCGGCGCGTTCGGCCTGCGCCTGCAGATCGACCAGTTCGGACAGGTCGAGCCCCAGCGTCAGCCCGTATTCGACCCGGCGCCTCATCTCGTCCGCCACCACCGTCAGGCGGGACGTCGTGACCTCGCGCAGCTTCTGTTCGAACTTCAGCCCGGACAGGGCGACCGACAGCAGAACGGCCGTCGCCACCGTCGCGGCGATGACGGCGCCCGTGCGCAAGGCCAGCACGCCGCCGAGCCTCATCGCATCCCTACATGACGAATTGGTGATACATCAGCCACGGATCGCCCAAAGCTCCATCGCCACTTGGGGGAAGTCACCCGCTAGATGAACCGCGATTCCGCCCGATGTTGCAAGCTGTTTCCAAATCGGGCTACCGCGTTCGAGTTCGAAATACACGGCCCCGGCATGATAGGGCAGTTGCCGGGGTGCGACGGGCAGCGGTCTTACTCGGATGCCAGGCAACTGGACATTGACCAGTTCGCGGATTTGTTCGACCGGACCGATCTTGACCAGCGCCGGGAAGTTGCGGCGCAGCGCCTCTCCCGGCATGTCCGCCCGCACCGCCAGCACGAAGGTGGCGGTGGTGATGAGCGAGCGGTCGGCGATGGTGCCGACGCGGATGCCGTATTTGCGTTCCAGCAGGTCGATGGGGATGGCGGTCTGTTCCAGCACCGCGCTGAGCGAGCGGCGGATCTCCGCCATCACCGGCTCCATCGTAGCCTGCAGGTCGTCGTGCCGATAGGGCGGGAAGGCAGGTGGCCGCTTGTTGACCGCGGTGAAGGTGGCCAATTCGCCGGCCAGCGACAGCATCATGCCGTGCAGCCGTTCCGGATGGATGTCGGGCATGCGGGCGATGTTGGCGAACAGCGGTTCGGAGCGGTTGGCGACCTGAAGCATCAGGAAATCGGCCATCTCGCCGGCGCCGCGCCCGTTGGACCCGGCGACGCGGGCGGCCAGCGCCTCCGACCGGCTGTTCAGCAGTCCCTGGATTTCGGTGACGTAGCCGGCCAGCGGGGCCAGCGCCTGGACGTTCAGGGCCGGCGGGATATAGCGCTCGTCCAGCGTGGCCCGGCGGTCCGACCGCACCTCCTGGATGCGGGCGAGGCCGAGGCAGTGGTAGCCGGCACGCTCCTGCCGTTCCAGCCGGTAGCGCAGGCGCAGCCGCCCGGTGCGGATGCGCGACACGCTGGCCGACCCGGCGATGGCGTCGACCGTCTCCGTCTCCTCGCCGACATAGCGGGTGGCGGCGTCGGCGCTCTCGCCGACCTCGAACTCCACGCCGCCGCGCTGGCGCACCGGCAGGGCCAGATAGACGATGCTGTTGGCCAGCGTCTCCGGCAGGTCGAGCGGCGGCGGCGGATCGTCGTCGTCGGGGATGTTGATCGGCGTCCCATCCTCCAGGATGCCCTTGCAGCGCAGCACAGCGAACTTGCCTACGGCCAGAAGCTCGCGGTTGATCGTCAGCTCGCTGATGCCCCAGGCGAACGGGCGCAGGCCGGCCACCCGACCGCGCACCAGCCGTTCGACGTAACGGTCCTGCTGCTGGAAATGCTGCGCCCGCAGGAACATGCCTTCGGACCAGATGACCTTGTCGTCCCAACTCATGGGCGCTTTCCCTCTTGCAGGCTGGTGGTCGTCGTCATGGGTCGTCTTCCGCCGTCAGCCGCCGAGCGCGTGGCGGTGGATGGGCAGGAGCCGGTGGTAAAGCGCCGCCAGCCGGGCGCCGCCGTCGGCCGTCTCGCCCGTCAGCTCGCGCACCGCCGCCAGCAGGGCCGACTGGTGGGCGGCGCCGTCGGCCGCGGCCGACTGCAGCAGCGCCTCCGCCTCGGCGGGCGGCAGGGCACGCAGCCGGGCCAGCGCATCGTCGGCGTCCGCCGCACGGAGCAGGGGCGAGGCCCCCTGCGCCAGCGTGTCCTCCGGATCGAGGCCGAGCAGCGATTCCAGCGCCGCCTGCCGCCGAACCAGCGACAGCACGACGTCGGCCAGCGCGCGGGCCAGGGGGTCGGAACCGGGGCCGGATGCGAAGCCGGAATCAAAGCCGGTGTCAGCGGCCGGCGGCGCGGAGGGCGCCGGGCGTGCACCGAAGGCGGGCGGCACCAGCGGATCGTCCGCCCAATCCTCCGGCGGAAGGCTGTCCGCCTGGGGCTGCGGTGGCGATGCGGGGAGCAAGGCCGGCATTGCCGGCGGCGAGGGCTGGGCCGGCGACAGATCGACCGGATCGTCCAGCCAGTCGTCGGGGATGGACAGTCCGCCGCTGCCGCCGCCGCTTCCCTGGTCGAAGGCCGGCTGTTCGGGCGCCACGCGGATGGTGCCGAGGCTGTCCGGCGAGAAATCGCGCTGGGCCGCGCCGGCCCAGTCGGCATCGCGGCCGTAGGCGTCGGGCTGCGCCGCTGCAGCCGTCGGCTGCCAACCGCCGGACGGCTTGTCGCTCCATCGGTCGTCGGCGCGCGGCAGGTCGCCGAACAGATCCTCGTCTTCCGGGATCGGCATCACCGGCACCGCGCCGCTGTTGAAGGCCGGCACGGCGAAGGGGTCGTCCTCCGCCGCCTGCGCCGTATGCGTCGGGGTGTCGGAGCCGCGCAACACCGCCAGGAAGGGATCGTTGGCGGCCGGCGCCTCTTCCGCGGCGAAGCCGGCGCGCATGACGAAGCCGCCCAATCGCAGCCGGTCGCCCTCCCCCACCACGGCGGAATTGCCGCGGCCGATCGGGGCCGGCGCGTCGTTGAGGAAGACGCCGTTGGTCGAGCTGTCGATGACGATGTAGACGCTGCCCTTGAACTCCACCATGCAGTGAATCTTGGACAGCGTCCGTTCCGGGTCGTTCAGTATCCAGTCGCAATCGGGGCCGCGTCCGATCACCAGCCGGCCGGTGCCGAGGTCGCGAGCGATGTCGGCGCCCTGCGACGGCGGGCATTGGATCAGGGTCAGGCGAAGCTTCATCGGATCACGCCCCCACCTTGCCGCTGCCGCCGTTGGCGATGTCCAGCGCCTGGGCCAGCGACGCGCGATGCCGGGCCTTGATCTCCTTCGGCACCGCGGCGGCGGCGAGCAGCACCGCGGCGGCGGCGGCGGTGCCGGTCAGCCCGTCACCCGGCGGCACCACCACCGCCGCATCGGGCGGAGCGAGGCTGCCGCCGGACCAGAAGGCGGCCATGGCGGCATTGGCGCAGGCCGTCTCGAAATTCATCGCTTCTGCGGGGGCGAAACAGGCGCGGCGGTTCTCCTCCGTCGGGCGGAAGACCCAGGCCTCAGCCGCCTCCAGCGCGGCCCCGTCGGCAGGCGCCGGTTCAGGAGGAAGCGCGCCGCGGGCGGCCAGACAGCCCCACCACACCGCCTCGCGCCGCGGCAGCGCCATGCCCAGCAGACGGATGGCGTCCGCATACAACTCGGCGTCGATCAACGCCTTCAGGTAGGCGGATGTCGGGGCGTTCGGCGCGAACAGCGCCTTCGCCTCCGCCGACAGGTCCAGCCCCGCGACCGCTTCGGCCGCGCGGGCGAAGCGCAACTTCGGCAACAACCCGATGTCCACCGTCCCAAACCCCGCTTGTGAAGACCGCCCCACTCTGGGCGGTGTTTCGTCAATTGATGGTTACCACGCCGCCCTTGACCTGGACCATCGCGTCACCGTTCACCTGGGTCATCGCACCCTTGATCTGCACCTGGCTGTCGCCGGTGACCTTGACCATCAGGCCTTTGACGGTGACGCCGGTCTGGTCGATCTTGACGCTGTTGCCGCCGACCTTCAGTTCGATGGAGGTCGTGGCCTCCATGGTGATCTTGCCGGTGCTGGCCTTCACCGACACGTCGCCCAGCCCGAGCTTCAGCGCATAGTCGCCCTGCTTCACGTCGATCGCCATGTTGCCCTGGCCGACGGTGAGGCTGTCGTTTCCCTGCCCGACCTCCACCGTCCGGTTGCCCTGGCTGACCGTGTGGGTGTCGTTGCCCTTGCTGACGGTGACGGTCCGGTTGCCTTCCCCCACCGTCAGGGACTGGTTGCCGGTCGACACCTCGTGGCTGTCGTTGCCTTCCGACACGGTGACGCTGCGGTTGCCCTTGGCGATGGTGACCGACTCATTGCCTTCCGACACCGTCTCGGTGCGGTTGTTCTTGATGGTGATGGTCTGGTCGTGATCGACGGTCAGCGTGTCGTCGTTCTCCACCATCCGGGTGAAGTCCTTCTGGGCGTGGAAGTAGATCTCCTCCGCGTCCTTCTTGTCCTCGAATCGCAGCTCGTTGAAGGTGGCCGTGTCGCCGCCCTTGCTGGAGCGCGTCTTGATGCCGCTCTGCGTCTTGTTGTCCGGCAGCGTGTAGGGCGGCATGTTCTCCGCGTTGTAGACGCAGCCGACGATCAGGGGACGGTCGGGATCGCCGCCGATGTAATCGACCAGCACCTCCATGCCGACGCGCGGGGTGAAGATGGTGCCCCAGTTCTTGCCCGCCATGGTCTGGGCAACGCGCAGCCAGACGAAGCTCTTCTCGTCGTTGGTGCCCTTGCGGTCCCAATGGAACTGCACCCGCACCCGGCCGTACTTGTCGCAGTAGATCTCCTCGCCGCTGGGACCGACCACGGTCGCGGTGTCCGGCCCATGGGTGCGCGGGCGCGGAACCGGCGGTGGACGGAACACGGTGGCGTCGGGGATCGCGGCGAAGCGGCAGGAGAAGGACGGCGGAACGCCACCGTTGCCCAGATGGCTCTGGTCCTGTGCGCTCAACGCCAGTTCTGTGAGGACATAGCCCTTGCCGACCTCGGCCGTCACCGCATGGCCGGTCATCGAGATCTTGCCGCCGGCGAACAGGCCGCGGTAGGTGGCGCTGCCCTCCACCCGCTCGTATCCGGTCTCCGTCTCCTCCATGCGCAGGCGCGACAGGGTGGTGCCGTCGGCCTTCACCATGTGGCCGCCGGGATAGCCGAACATCTCGTGCGACTTGAAGGCGGGAACGCTGAGCACCGTCGTGGTGCTGGCGGTCAGGTCGGTGCTGGGCGTTTCGAAATTATAGTCCTTCAGCGTCCATTTGCCGGACACGTAGGATTGCGAATGCGCCCAGCCGTCGATGGCCAGCGTGTTGCCCTGCACCGAGGTGGCGTGGATGACATCCTTGTCCAGGCAGTCGGTGTAGCCGGAGGCGCTGTCGCTCAGCACCAGCGTGTGCTTGCCGGCCTCGTGCTGGAAATAGAAATAGATGCCCTCGTCCTGCAACAGGCGGGCGATGAAGTCGAAATGCGTCTCGCGGTACTGGACACAGACCGGCCGGGCGTTGTGCGTGCCGGACAGTCCCTGCTTCTTCACCTCGGTCACGCCGCAGTCGGACAGCATGGCGTCGACGATCTGCACGACGCTCTTCTCCTGGAAGACCTGGCAGTCGGAGCGCAGCGTGGCCAGCCACAGGGTCGGCACGATCTCGGCGGTGTATTGGCGATAGCCGCGCAGGGCCAGCGGCCCGGCGGAAAAGCTGCTGACGATGCCGTTGACGATGCGGGGATCGCCGCCCTTGCGCGCGATCGACAGCGTCAGCGACTTCCCCAGGATGTCGGCCGGCGCGATCGTCATCCGCGGAGAGATCATCGTGATGGTGTAGCGGAACAGGCGCGACAGCCCTTCCTCCCCCTCGACGGCCACCGGGATCAGCACGTCCGCGCCCAACGGCGAGGTCAGCGACAGAAGCCGGCCGGTCTGCGAGATGGTGGGCGCATCCGACATGCGGGCTTGGTCCTATGTGTGTGGAAGAGATTGATTTGGAAAGGCATTGCCCCCACCCCTACCCTCCCCCGCTTCGCAGGGGAGGGGGACATTCCCTCCCCCGCCCAGCGGGGGAGGGTCGGGGTGGGGGCAAGCGGAGCCGAACTTAGGCGCTCTTGGTCGTCGACAGGTCGTAGGAGACCGAGATCGGCGTGCCGGCCTTGTTCTTGTCGTCGTACGGGATGAACTTGTACTCCATCTTGGTGAAGCTGATGGAGATCGACTCCGACGGACGGTCGCCGCCCGACGACATCGAGTAGGCCGAGACCAGGGCGTTGGTCAGCGTGTACTCGGCATAGGTGTTGCCCGGGCTGCCAGTGGTGACGAGGTGGATCTGCACCTTCTTGCCGATGGCGCCGGTGCAGGATTCGACGAAGAACTTCGGCGAGGAGCTGTCCATCAGCTTGGTGATGGTCACTTCCGACACCGACGGCTCCGACGCCTCGCGGTTGGTGGTCGAGCCCGACGGGGTGCTGATGGCGCGGCCGACGCCCCACTGCAGCGAACCGACGTCCAGCCACTTCTTGTGGGTCTCGTGCGTGGCCTCGCCGTCGATGCCTTCGTACTTGATGTAGATCGCCATGTTGGTCTCCTCGCTCTCTCTTGAAGGTCGGTCTTAACGGGTAAGCTTGATCTGTGCAGTATGGTTACGAAAGAATTGAGGCGGGTGCTGTGACGGGCGTCACCGCCCGCCTGTTTTTTCTCGCCCCCGCCCCGGCTCTCCCGCTTCCGGATGGGTCAGGCGATGTCGTAGACGAAGCGGTCTTCGCCATCGACCGAGACGTGGACGCGGGTGATCGGTTCGCCGTCGCCCATGCGGGCGAGGATGCGGGACGAGATTTCCGGCAGCAGCGTGCGGCTCAGGATGGTCTCGATGTTGCGGGCGCCGCTCGACACCTCCTGGCAGCGGCTGACGATGCTCTGGACCAGATCGTCGGAGTAGGAGAAGGCGGCCTTGTAGTTCTGCACCACCCGCTTGGCGATGCGGTTCAACTGCAGGACCACGATCTTCGCCAGATTCTCGTCGGACAGCTGGAAATACGGGATGACCGTGCAGCGGCCGAGGAAGGCCGGCTTGAAGCTCTTCTGCAGTTCCGGATGCAGCGCCTCCAGCAGCCCGTCGGCGTCCGGCGCGGTCTCCGGATCGGCGCACAGCTTGTGGATCAGGTCGGTGCCGGCGTTCGACGTCATGATGATGACGGTGTTCTTGAAGTCGATGTCGCGGCCTTCGCCGTCCTTGATCGTGCCCTTGTCGAACACCTGGAAGAAGATGTCCTGCACGCCGGGATGGGCCTTTTCCAGCTCGTCCAGCAGCACGACGCTGTAGGGCCGGCGGCGCACCGCCTCGGTCAAGACGCCACCTTCGCCGAAGCCGACATAGCCGGGAGGCGACCCGAGCAGCAGGGAGACCTTATGCTCCTCCTTGTACTCGGTCATGTTGATGGTGGTGACGTTCTGCTCGCCGCCATAGATCAGGTCGGCCAGGGTCAGCGCCGTCTCGGTCTTGCCGACGCCCGAGGTGCCGACCATCAGGAAGACGCCGATCGGCTTGCGCGGGTCGGTCAGCTTGGCCCGGCTGGTCCACATCGCCTGGGCGATGGCGTCCAGCGCATGGTCCTGGCCGATGATCCGCTCCTTCATGCGGTCGGCGAGCGACAGGATGGTCTTGATCTCGTTGGAGACCATGCGGCCGACCGGAACGCCGGTCCAGTTGGCGACCACCTCGGCCACCGCCTGCCCGTCCACCGCGACCTTGACCAGCGGGTCCTCGCCCTGCAGCGCGGTCAGCTCGGCGGTCAACGCGCTCAGCTTGGCGTTCAGCGCCTCGGCGTCGAGCGGCTCCGCGGGAGCTGCACCCTCCGCGGCCGGGGCCTTGGCCTGCTCGTGCGCGGCGACCAGCTGGTCACGCGTCTCGTTGATCGCCTTGACCAGCTCCAGTTCCTTGGTCCAGCGCGCCTCCAGCGTCGCCAGATCGGCCTGGGTGGCGGCGATCTTGTCCTTCAGCGCGGCGAGCAGTTCGGCATGGTCGATGCCGATGGCCTCCTCGCGCTCCAGGATCGCGACCTCGGTCTCGGTCAGCTGGATGGTGCGGCGGCGGTCCTCGATGGCCGGCGGGGTCGCGGTCTGGCTCATCGCCACGCGGGCGCAGGCGGTGTCGAGCAGGCTGACCGCCTTGTCGGGCAGCTGGCGCGCCGGGATGTAGCGACTGGACAGGCGGACCGATTCGATCAGCCCTTCGGTGACGATGCGGACCTTGTGGTGCTTCTCCAGCGTGGCGGTCAGGCCGCGCATCATGTCGACGGCGACCGGCTCCGCCGGCTCCTCCACCTTCACGACCTGGAAGCGGCGGGTCAGCGCCGGGTCCTTTTCGAAATACTTCTTGTATTCGGCCCAGGTGGTGGCGGCGATCGTGCGCATCTCGCCGCGCGCCAGGGCGGGCTTCAGCAGGTTGGCGGCGTCGTTCTGGCCGGCCTGCCCGCCGGCGCCGATCAGAGTGTGCGCCTCGTCGATGAACATGATGATGGGCTGGCTGGAGCCCTTCACCTCGTCGATGACACCCTTCAGCCGGTTCTCGAACTCGCCCTTCATGCCGGCGCCAGCCTGCAGCAGGCCGAGGTCGAGCGACAGCAGGCGGACGTTGCGCAGGTCGGGCGGCACGTCGCCGGCGGCGATGCGCAGCGCAAAGCCTTCGACCACCGCCGTCTTGCCGACGCCGGCCTCGCCGGTCAGGATCGGGTTGTTCTGGCGGCGGCGGGTCAGCACGTCGATGATCTGGCGGATCTCGGCGTCGCGGCCCAGCACCGGATCGATCTTGCCGTTCTTGGCACGGTCGGTCAGGTCGATGGTGTACTGGTCGAGGTTGGGGGTTGCCCCGCCCGCCTTCGGCGCACCACCGGCCGACGCCGCGGCGGCACCGCCACCGGCAGCCGCGACCGGGGCGCTGGTCCGCGCCTCCGCCGTGTCGGCGACGATCTTGGGCAGGTCGCGGCGCAGAGCCTCGGCGGTGATCTTCGCGAACTGGCCGGACATGTCGCGCGCCTGGGCCGACAGCGATTCGTCGGACAGCAGAGCCGTAAGCAGATGGCCGGAGCGCACCGCCCCCTCGCCATATTGCAGGGAGGCCAGCACCCACGCCTCGCGCATCAGCTGGACGAGGTTGGGCGACAGCGCAGGGGCGCGGCTGTTGCCGGTCTTCAGCTTGTCCAGCACCCGCGTCAGGTCGGCCGACAGCCGGCCGGCGTCGATTTCATAGACGCGCAGGATGGCGGAGATGTCGCCGTCCGCTGCACCGATCAGCTGGAGAAGCCAGTGCTCGATCTCGCAATTGTAATGCGTGCGCGACAGCGTCTGACCGGCCGCCGCCTCCAGCGCCCGCCGGCACAGAGGATTCAGCCGGGAAATCATGCTCTGCAGATCGACCGCCACCATGGCTCCACCCCCTTCTCGTGCTTTCGAATCTTCAACCCATGCGAGCAGAACGCCCTTGGCGTCCGCTCCATCTCGACCGGCCGGCCGGTTCGTCCTGTGGCTGTACCGCGAACTCTGGCCAAGCTATTTCGAAAAATCCACAGCAATGCTTCTCAAGCCGAATGAAACTTTCCAGCATCTTTCTCGGAACATGCGCGCAACATCGTCAAATTCGTCATATATTGCATAAATGCGCGGTCATGCATACGCACTGTCCAAGGAACATCGATCGGCTCTCCTTGAGCGTGCAGCCTCCCGACCGATTGCGGATGGGCCCCCGGCGTCAGAAGCCGGGCCAGCACCGCTTCGCAGCGGCCGGCATCGTCGCCGCGCTGGGAATGGCCGCCGAGCCAAGCCTCCACCGGCGTCGCTTGGGTTGACCAATCGAAGGGCGTCGCCAGAATCGCGCCGCCACCGTCCGCCACCGCCCCGTCGATGGCGTGCAGAAGCGCCGGCGGCGAAGCCACGCAATCGAGCACGTTCATCGCCGCAACCAAGGCAAATCGCTGCGGGGCGAAAGGAGGGAACAGCGCGTCGCCGATCCAGAAATCGACCCGCTCCGCCCCGGCGAACCGGGCCTCGATCCGCCGGCGGTCATAGGCGATGCCGGAGCGGCGCAGCGGAAAGACCGCCTCCCCCCGCTCCATCACCCGCCGCGCCAGCATCAGCAGCGGCCAGTGCAGGTCGAGCCCGACCACGAGGCCACCGGTCCGGTCCGCCAGTTCGAAGCTGGTCCGTCCGGCGCCGCAGCCGAGGTCCAGCACCGGCCCGGCCGGCAGCGCGCCCAGGCGCTCCAGCCCGGCGTCAAGACAGCGCACCACCGACCCAGCCCCGCCCGGCGGCGTCGCGGGGTCAAGGTCGCCGTAATGGTCCCAGCCATAGCTGGACAGGTGCTGGCGCGTGGCGTTGAAGGCGCTGTCGGGGCCGAAGCCATCGCCCAGCACACCCTCCATCGCCGCCGGCAGGTCGGTGCGCGTGGTCAGCAGATGGCCGTTGGCCGCCATCCAGCCGCGCAGGTCGGGAACCAGGATCGGAACGCCGTCGACAATGGGATATTCCATGGCGCAGGCGTCGTTGCCGCACACCAGAGTGCCCCAGCGCACATCCTCCGCCGTCGCCTGCTCCACCATGCCCAGCGCCAACGGCACCGCGGCTCCGCGGGTGGCGAGGCAGCGCGGGCAGACCGGGCGCAGACTCTCGAAATGGCCGAGGCGCATGCGGTCAGCCGCCGATGATGACGGTGGGGCAGCCGGGCGGCAGCACCTTGCCGACCGGTGCGGGGATCGGGGCGACGCAGCTGGTGTGTGCGGTCATGTCGTTGATCCGGGCAGCCGGCAGGCTGTTGATGAGAACGGTGCCCGACCCTTGCGAAATCATGCCGGGACCGGCGGGAACGCAGCCGGGCAGCACGCAGGGGGCGGAGATGTCGGTCAGCCGCGCCGCCGGCATCTTGCCGATCAGCACCGTCGGACTGCCCAGGATGATCGCCAGCGGCAGGCCCGGATGGGGTGCCGGCGCCGGCACCGGGGCCGGCGGGTGGATCGGTGCGTGGCAGTGCGGCGTGTCCTGCTTGATCAGGTCGCCGAGGCGGGCAGCGGGCGGCATCCTGGTGACTCCGGCCGGTCAGAACGGCGATTCGCCGGCAGCCACCGGGCAGCCGGACAGGAAGGGCGACGGGACGCCCGGCGATTGCGGCAGAAGCGGGCGGCCGGCGCGGAACATCATCCGCGACACCACCGTCTCGCCATCCTCCGCGAAGAAGAGGCACGGTCCCTCCAGCACCCCCGCGGCGATGCCGACCCGCGCCAGCAGCCGGCCGGAGGGGTCGCGCTTTTCCACCAGCACAGGCATGCCGGTCTCCTCGGGCACGGCCACATCGGCCGGCAGGCCGATGGCGATGCCTTGCGGGTTGTACGGATTGGCGCCAGGAGTCATCGCAAAAGGCATCCCGAGGAGCTTCGTTCCGATGTCAGACCGGCAGCATTCATCCGCAATTGCGTTTCGTCAAGCTTGTCGGGCTAGCCCACCGGCTAATTTGTTACGCAATTGCAATATTTCGTTCGTCCAGGGCTGCCATGACGAATAGCCTTGTCGAAACGTTGTAAGTAACGCTATCAATTTTGCGGCTTGAACGCTTACTCCCAAACTGGCGGGAGCGCCGGCGGTCGGCTATTGCTTCTTTCATATGAATGCGGAAAGGGTGTTCTCCTTAACATGGCGTCACCGCAAATTTTCGACATTGAAGAGCTTCTGCAGCCGATCGAAGGTGAATCCGAGTCCGGAATCGACCTGCGCGAGAATGCCTCGGCCGACTACTACACGGTAAAGGATGCGCGCAGCGCCGCCCGCGCCGCGGAACGCTCCATGGATGTGGAGGACGATGCCGGCGGGCTGCTGCCGGAATGGCGCACCATCCTGGAGGTCAGCCCCAGAATCCTGCGCACCCAGGCCAAGGACCTGGAGGTCACCGCCTGGTACATCGAGGCGCTGCTGCGGGCGGAGGGCTATGCCGGCCTGCGTGACGGCTTCGCGCTGGCCCGCGGCCTGGTGGAGCGGTTCTGGGACGGGCTGTATCCCGCCCCGGACGAGGACGGCATCGCCACCCGCGTGGGCCCGCTGACCGGACTGAACGGTGAATCGGCCGACGGCACGCTGATCCAGCCGATCCGCAAGGTGCCGCTGACGATGGGGGACATCCCCTATTCACTCTGGCAGTACGAGCAGGCGGTGGAGCTGGCGAAGATCACCGACGAAGCGCGCCGGCAGGCGCGAATCGACAACGGTGCCGTCACCTGGGAACAGTTCGAGCAGAGCGTGCGCGAGACGCCGGCGTCGGAATTCAAGACGCTCGTCGAGGACATCCAGGGCGCCATCGACGAGTTCGAGGCGCTGGGCAAGATCCTCTACGACAAGGCCGGCTACGATTCGCCGCCCGCCGGCAACATCCGCAACGTGCTGGCGGCGGCGCTGGACGCGGTGAACTACGCCGCGCGCGACCGTTTGGCGACCCTGTCCGGCGACGAGCCGGAGGCAGCGGCCGACAGCCCCTCGGGATCGACCGAGCTGGTGGCGGCCGGCGGCGGGGCCGTGGCCGCGACGGCGAAGGTCCAGGCCAGCGGGGCCGTTGCAACGCGCGAGGAGGCCTTCAAGGTCCTCTTGCAGGTCGCCGATTTCTTCCGCAAGACGGAACCCCATTCCCCCATCTCCTACACGCTGGAGGAGGTGGTCCGCCGCGGCCGCATGTCGTTGCAGGAACTCCTGCTGGAGCTCATCACCGACGAGGAAACGCGGCGGCAGTTCTTCATCGCGTCCGGCGCCAAGGCGCCGCCGCCGGCAGAACAATCCGGGTATTGACGATCATCGCCTATCCTACGGCGTGAGCAGGGAGGTCCGATCACATGGCGAGTATCCACCAGAAGCTGGATCGCGTGCGCAAGCCCCGCGTCCACATCACCTACGACGTCGAGACCGAAGGCGCGACCGTCGTCAAGGAGCTGCCCTTCGTCGTGGGCGTCCTCGGCGACTTCTCGGGCGATCCGACCGAGCCGCTGAAGCCGCTGAAGGACCGCAAGTTCATTCAGATCGACCGCGACAACTTCAACGACGTCATGGCCCGCATGACGCCCGGCCTGAAGATGAAGGTCGACAACACCCTGGCCGACGACGGCACCCAGCTGTCGGTCGATCTCGCCTTCAAGTCGATGGAGGATTTCGAGCCGGGCCGCGTCGTCCAGCAGGTCGAGCCGCTGCGCAAGCTGCTGGAGACCCGCAACCAGCTGCGCGACCTGCTGAGCAAGGCCGACCGCTCGGAAGAGCTGGAAGGTCTGCTGGAGCGCGTGCTGCAGAACACCGACGAGCTGAAGGCGCTGAGCGGTGAGCTCGGCACCGAGACGAAGGAGGGCTGATCCCATGAGCGACGCTCAGACCCAGGGCGCTGCCGCCGCCGGCGCGGTCGCCGAAGGTACCGGCCTCTCGATCCTCGACCAGGCCATCGCCGCCACCAAGCAGACCGAGCCGGACCGTGCGCAGGAGCTGCTGCGCACCCTGACCCAGGAAGCGCTGGCCGGTACGGTCACCTTCAACAAGAACCTGGGCCAGACGATCAACAAGGCGATCGCCGCGATCGACGCCAAGATCAGCAAGCAGCTCAACGCCATCATGCACCACGAGAAGTTCCAGAAGCTGGAAGGATCGTGGCGCGGCCTGAACTATCTGGTCATGAACTCGGAGACGGGCTCGACGCTCAAGATCCGCGTCATGAACTGCCCGAAGAAGGACCTGTACAAGGACATCTCGAAGGCGGTCGAATTCGACCAGAGCAACCTGTTCAAGAAGATCTACGAGAACGAGTTCGGCATCGCCGGCGGCGAGCCCTACGGCGCCCTGATCGGCGACTACGAGTTCACCAACCACCCCGACGACATGGAGCTGCTGACCGGCGTCTCCAACGTCGCGGCGGCAGCCTTCGCGCCGTTCATCTCCGCCGCCAGCCCGAAGCTGTTCGGCTTCGAGGACATGACCGAGCTGTCGAAGCCGCGCGACCTGGAGAAGATCTTCGACAGCGTCGAGTACACCAAGTGGCGCAGCTTCCGTGAGAGCGACGACAGCCGCTTCGTCACGCTGACCATGCCGCGCGTGCTGGCCCGCATGCCCTACGGCGCCAACACCAAGCCGGTCGAGGAGTTCGAGTACGAGGAGGCCCCGTACGAAGGCGGCATCGCCCGGCCGATGGCCCACAACGACTATTGCTGGATGAACGCCTCCTACGCGATGGGCCAGCGCCTGACCAACGCCTTCTCGCAGTATGGCTGGTGCACGGCCATCCGCGGCGCCGAGGGCGGCGGCAAGGTCGAGAACCTGCCCTTCCACACCTTCACTTCCGACGACGGCGACAGCGACGCCAAGTGCCCGACCGAGATCGGCATCACCGACCGTCGCGAGGCCGAGCTGTCGAAGCTGGGCTTCCTGCCGCTCTGCCACTACAAGAACCAGGACTACGCAGTCTTCTTCGGCGCCCAGACCACGCAGAAGCCCAAGAAGTACGACCGGCCGGAGGCGACCGCGAACGCCGCGATCTCCGCCCGCCTGCCCTACATCATGGCGACCTCGCGTTTCGCCCATTACCTGAAGATCATGGCGCGCGACAAGATCGGCTCCTTCATGGAGGCGAGCGACTGCGAGGCGTGGCTGAACCGCTGGATCCTGAACTACGTCAACGGCAACGAAGCCGCGGGCCAGGAGATGAAGGCGAAGTACCCGCTGGCCGAAGCCAAGGTGCAGGTGAAGGAGATCCCGGGCAAGCCCGGCTCCTACAACGCCGTCGCCTGGATGCGCCCGTGGCTGCAGATGGAGGAACTGACCACCTCCATGCGCATGGTCGCCCGCATCCCGCAGGCCGGCTGATAGCCGCATGAGCGAGGCAGCGGCCGACTTTCATGCCGACGACGCGGAGGCGACGGTCCTTGAACGGCCGTTGCGTCTGCGGGCGGTCGACATGGCGATCGGCCGCGACGACCCCGGCCTGCTCGACGCCTTCCTGGCGGCGGATGGGCCGGGCGAGGCGCTTCGCCTGTGGTTCGGGATCACCCTTCCCGTCTATGACAGCCTGGACACGCTGCGCGCCGCGCTCGACCGCGACATCGCGGCCATCGACGCGCTGCTGACCGAGCAGGTCAACGCCATCCTGCACCACAAGCGCTTCCAATCGCTGGAGGCGTCGTGGCGCGGGGTGCGCACGCTGGTGAAGCAGGCGCAGACCGCCGAGACGGTGGTGCTGCGGCTGCTGAACCTGACCTGGGCCGAACTGTGCCGCGACCAGGAGCGCGCCATCGAGTTCGACCAGAGCCAGCTGTTCAACAAGGTCTACAGCGACGAATTCGGCATGCCCGGCGGCCGTCCGTTCGGCGTGCTGCTGTGCGACTACGCGGTGCAGCATCGCCCGACCAAGGAGCGGCCGACCGACGACGTGTCCGGCCTGAAAGGGCTGGCGCAGGTCGCCGCGGCGGCTTTCGCCCCCGCCATCGTCGGGGCTGCGCCGGAGCTGTTCGGGCTGGAGACCTTCCACGAGCTTGGCCTGCCGCTGGACCTGAAATCGGTGCTGCGGCAGACGGAATACCAGCGCTGGCACCGCTTCCAGGAGACCGAGGATTCGCGCTTCATCGGCGTGGCGTTGCCGCGCGTGCTGATGCGCGAGCCCTATGGCGACGATCCGCAGGCCCGCCACGGCTTCCGCTACCGCGAGGAGTCCCTCGGCGGGGAAGGCGGAATGCGGCTGGAGGACCATTGCTGGGGCAACGCGGTATACGCCTTCGGCACCGTGCTGATCCGCTCCTTCCTGCATCATGGCTGGTTCGCCGACATCCGCGGCGCCCAGCGCGACGTGGTCGGCGGCGGGCTGGTGACCGAACTGGTGGTGCCGGACTTCGCCACCGACGCCACGAAGGTGGCCCAGAAATTCTCGGTCGAGGTTTCGATCTCCGACCAATTGGAACGGGACCTGGACGATCTCGGCTTCATCCCGATCAGCCGCTGCAAGGACACGCCCTATCTGGTCTTCTACGGCAACCAGTCGGTCCAGCGGGTCGGGCAGTACACCAACATGACGGCGACCGCCAACGCCCGGCTGTCGGCCATGATGCGCTACATGTTCTGCGTGGCGCGCTTCGCCCATTTTCTGAAAGTGATGGTGCGCGACCGCGTCGGCGCCTTCGTCACGCCGGAGGAATGCGAGCGCGACCTGCAGAGCTGGCTGCACGGCTATTGCCTGGGCAACGACGACGCCAGCCTGGACCAGAAGGCTCGCTATCCCTTGCGCGAGGGCAGCATCCAGGTCCGCGCCATCCCGGGCAAGCCCGGCAACTATCAATGCGTCATCCATCTACGGCCGCACTTCCAGCTCGATCAGGTCTTCTCGACCTTCAAGCTGGTGACGGAGCTGGCCCAAACCGGCGGGGCAGCCTGATCCGTATCGGGCGCGCCATCCAGGGGAGAAACCGATCATGAGCGAAACCGCAGCCCAGCTCTTCCAGGCGGGCCGCCTCGACGAGGCGATCACCGCGCTGAACGGCGAGATCAAGAAGAAGCCCACCGACCTCGACCGCCGCGTCTTCCTGGCCGAACTGCTGAGCTTCGCCGGCAACCTGGAGCGCGCCGACCTGCAGCTCGACACCATCGGCACGCAGGAGCCGCAGGTCGCCGTCACCATGGCGCTGTTCCGCCAACTGGTGCGCGCCGAGCAGGCTCGGGGCCAGCTGTTCGCCGACGGCCGGGTGCCCGAGTTCATCGACCAGCCCGCCGACCATCTGCGCCTGCATCTGGAGGCGCTGGTGGCGCTTCGCGCCGGCGACACCGTCGACGCGGTGACGAAGCTGGCCCAGGCGGAGGAGATGCGCCCGCCGGTGTCCGGCAGCCATGACGGCACGCCGTTCGAGGATTTCCGCGACCTGGACGACCTGACCGGCGGCTTCTTCGAGGTCTTCACCAGCACCGGCAAGTATTTCTGGATCGCCACCGAGACGGTGGAGCTGGTCGAGTTCCGCGCGCCCGAACGGCCGCGCGACCTGCTGTGGCGCCCGGCCCACATGACGGTGCGCGGCGGCCCGGACGGCGAGGTCTATCTGCCGGCGCTGTATGGCGGCGCCCCCGCCGATGCCGACGCCGCGGTGAAGCTCGGCCGCGTGACGGAATGGTCGGAGGACGCACCGGTGCGCGGGCAAGGCCAGCGCTGCTTCCTGGTGGGGGAAGAGGCGGTGCCGATGATGCAGCTGGGCACGCTGGAGTTCTCTGGGGCGGTGTGAGGCTCCTGATGCCGGTGCCCCCACCTAACCTCCCCCGCTGGGCGGGGGAGGGACTGCCGCTGCCCTTCCAAACAAGCACTCATTCCCTCCCCCGCCCAGCGGGGGAGGGTTAGGGTGGGGGCAAGCGAGAACGCACCTTCCGAAGGTCACCATGGATCGCAACCAATCCATCACCCTGTCCGTCCTGGACCGTCTGCTCGACGACACGCCGGAGCACATGGCGCCGCGGCCGCACACCGTGGCGGATCTGCGGGCGGCGATCCGGCGCGACCTGGAGAACCTGCTGAACACCCGGCGTCGGGTGCTTGGCTGGCCGGACGATCTGACGGAGCTGGCGGACTCGATCCTCGGTTATGGCTGCCACGACCTGCTGGTCGAGAATGTCGGCACCGAATCCCGCCGGCGCGAGGTGGTGGCGCAGATCGAGGCCGCGATCCGGCGGTGGGAGCCGCGCTTCGCCCAGCTGGCGGTGAGCATGGTCGAGAACAGCGACCCGGCCGACCGCACGCTGCGCTTCCGGATCGAGGCGCTGATCCATGCCGATCCGGCGCCGGAGCCGATGGTGTTCGATTCGGTGGTCGATCCCACCTCCAACATGGTCACCGTGACGAGCAAGGCCCGTGGCTGACGAACTCCTCCCATACTACAACCGCGAGCTGACCTATCTGCGCCGCATGGCGGCGGAGTTCTCGGAGGCGCATCCGAAGATCGCCGGCCGGCTGCGGCTCAGCGCCGACGCGGTGGAGGATCCGCATGTCGCCCGGCTGCTGGAGGGCGTCGCCTTCCTCAACGCTCGCATCAGCCGCAAGCTGGACGACGAGTATCCAGAGCTGGTCGACACGCTGCTCGACGTGCTTTATCCGCACTATCTGGCGCCGATTCCGTCGATGGCGGTGGTGCAGATGCGGAGCAGCGCGGACCTGACCGGCGCCCACACCGTGCCGAAGGGGACGGAGCTGGAGACCGAGGCGCTGCGGGGCGAGACCTGCCGCTTCCGCACCGTCTATCCGGCGACGCTGTGGCCGGTCGATCTGGATCAGGCGGTGCTGAGCGGTCGACCGCTGGTGGCGCCGCCCAATCCGCGGGCGGGCGATGCGGTGGCGGCGTTGCGGCTGACCCTGCGCTGCCGCGTGCCGGAGATGACCTTCACCGAACTGGGTCCGGAAACCCTGCGCTTCTTCCTGCGCGGCCAGCCGCAGCAGGTCTATGCCCTGCACGAACTGATCTTCAACAACGCCGTCTCGGTGGCGCTGGCCGACGATCCGCACGACCCGAACGCGGTGATCCTCGGCCCCGACGCCATCCGTCCCGTCGGATTCGGCGACGAGGAGGGCATGCTGCCCTACCCCGCCCGCTCCCATGGCGGCTACCGGCTGCTGACCGAATATTTCGCCTTTCCCGAGAAGTTCCTGTTCTTCGACCTGAACATCTCGCCGAAGGTGCTGCGCCGCGCCGGCAACACGCTGGAGGTCTTCATCTATCTGAACAGCACCGACGGCGACCTGGAGCGCGCGGTGTCGAAGGACAACTTCGCCCTGGGCTGCACGCCGGTGGTCAATCTGTTCCGCCAGCGGGCGGAGCCGGTGGCGCTGACCCAGACCCAGCACGAGCACCGGGTGGTCCCCGACGCCCGCCGTCCCGGCGCGCTGGAAGTCTATTCGGTCGACAGCGTGCTGGCCACCGATCCCGACGGCAAGCAGCGGCGGTTCCTGCCCTTCTACGGCCTGCGCCATGGCGGGATGGAGGCGGTCAGCCGCACCTATTACACCGCCAGCCGCCGCCCGGCCGGCGGGCGCGATCCGGGAACGGAAGTGCATCTGGCGCTGGTCGATCTCGATTTCGATCCGTCCAGCCCGGCGGAATCGGTGCTGTCGGTCGAGACGACCTGCCTGAACCGCGACCTGCCCTCGCAACTGCCCTATGGCGGCGGCCATCCGCACCTGAAGCTGATGGAGGGAATGGCGGCGGTGTCCGGTGTCGCCTGCCTGACGCCGCCGACGCCGACGCTGCGCATCGCCGAGCGCAAGGGCCACCGCTGGCGCCTCGTCTCCCACCTGCTGCTCAATCACCTGTCGATCTCCGGCGGGGCGGAGGGGACGGAGGCGCTGCGCGAAATCCTGCGGCTCTACGACTTCCGCGATTCGGCCGAGACGCGCGGCATCGCCGACGGCCTCGTCAAGGTCACGACCAAGCGCGGCACCGCGCGGGCGCCATCGCGGCCGGGCGATGTCGCCTGGGGCGACGCCATCTGCCGCGGCATCGATGTCGGCATCGAATTCGACCCGCAGCGCTTCAGCGGCAGCGGCATGTTCCTGCTGGCGATGATCCTCGACCATTTCCTGGGGCTGTACTGCTCGATCAATTCCTTCACGCGGCTGACCGCTACGGTCAAGGGCCGCACCGGAGTGCTCCGCACATGGCCCGCCCGCGCCGGCAATCGCCCGCTTCTGTGATCGACCGGCTGTTCCGCACCCCCCACCGCTTCGACTTCTTCCAGGCGGTTCGGGTGCTGGAATGGCAGGCCCGGCGCGATGCGCGCGACCCGCGCAACGCCCGCCGCCACGCCGTGGGCCACGACCATGACCCGCGCGAGGAGGTGGTGCGTCTGCGCGCCGAAACCTCGCTGACCTTCCCCGGCAATCAGGTGGCGGGGACGGAGCCGGGCCAGGACGGCCGGCCGCCGACGGTGATCGGCGCCTTCATGGGGCTGGTCGGGCCGCTGGGCGTGCTGCCGCAGCACTACACCGAGATCATGATCCGCTCCTTGCGCGAGCGGAACCGGTCCCTGCGCGACTTCTTCGACGTCTTCCATCACCGCAGCTTCTCGCTGTTCTACCGCGCCTGGGCCAAATACCGGCTGCCGGTGTCCTTCGAGCGCGGGCAAGGATCGCGGGAGCCCGATCCGGTCAGCACCACCCTGTCCAGCTTCGTCGGCATCGGCCAGCCGTCGCTGACCAAGCGGCTGGTGGTGGAGGACGAAACGCTTCTGCATTATTCCGGGCTGCTGTCGCGCGGGACCCGCTCGGCCGTCGATCTGCAGGAGATGCTGTCGGATTTCCTCGGCCGGCCGGTGACGGTGGAGAGCTTCGTCGGCGGCTGGCTGCCGATCGCGGCGGACGGGCAGACGCGGCTGCCGACGATGGCCGAGCCGGAAGGCCGGCATTGCCGGCTGGGCATCGACGCGCTGGCCGGCGACCGCGCCTGGGACGTCCAGGGCAAGTTCCGCCTGCGCATCGGCCCGCTGAACCACGACCAGTTCCGCGACTTCATGCCGGAAGGCCGCGAGTTCCGGAAGCTGCAGGATCTGGTCCGCATGTATGTCGGGCCGGAACTGGATTTCGAGCTTCAGGTGACGTTGCAGGCGCCGGAGGTGCCGGGCGCCCGGCTGGCTGCCGGGGAGGACGACCGCGACGCCACGCGGCTGGGCTGGAACGGCTGGGTGCTGCACGCGCCGAGCCCGGTCGAACGCAAGGACGCGGTGTTTCCGATGCAGGATTTGTGAGTGGTTGCCCGCTTGCCCCCACCCTCCCGCTTCGCGGGTCCCTCCCTCCCCCGCTTCGCAAGGGAGGGACAGCTTGCCCCCTCCCCCGTGTCGGACGGACCTACGGTCCGCCGAGAGCGCGGGAGGGTCGGGGTGGGGGTATCGACCTGAGCTGAAACGAGGACCCAATGAGCGACTGGAGCGCCGGCTATGTGTCGGACATCGAATATCTGCCGGGCTTCTACCGTGAACAGGGGCCGGCGCATCTGACGCTGAGCTGCCTGATCAACGGCATCGCCCCGCCGTCCACGGCGAACGGGTTCGACTATTGCGAACTCGGCTGCGGCCACGGCACGACGGTGGCGCTGTTCGCGGCGGCCAACCCGCAGGGGCGGTTCCATGCGGTGGACTTCCACCCCGCCCACATCGCCCGCGCCCGCGATGCCGCCGAGGCGGCCGGCCTGACCAACATCAGCTTCCATGAGGCGAGCTTCGCCGAAATGGCAGAGGGCGAGGGGCCGGAGCTGCCGGAGTTCGACTTCGTCACGCTGCACGGCGTCTACAGCTGGGTCAGCCCGATGAACCGCGGCGCCATCGCGCGCTTCCTGGCGAAGAAGCTGAAGCCGGGCGGGCTGGTCTATGTCAGCTACAACGCCATGCCGGGCTGGGCGCCGATGATGCCGCTGCAGCGGCTGCTCTACGAATATTCCGGGCTGGTCCACGAGCGTAGCGACCGGCAGGTCAAGGCCGGGCTCGACTTCGCCGAACAGCTCTACAAGGCCGGCGCCAAGATCCTGGGCGACGAGGCGATGTTCGGCAAGCTGCGCGGCGAGACCAAGACGCAGAGCGCCACCGACCAGTCGGTCTATCTGGCGCACGAGTATCTGAATGGCAGCTGGCAGCCGCTCTATCATGTGGATGTCGCGCGCGAACTGGGCGAGGCGAAGCTGACCTATGCCGGTTCGGCCACCCTGTTCGAGAATTACCCGGACCTCGCCCTGACGCCCGACCAGCGCAAGGCGCTCGACAGCATCGGCGTGCCCAGCCTGCGCGAGACCTTCAAGGATTACTGCGTCGGCCGGCCCTTCCGTCGCGACGTCTTCGTGCGCGGCGCCCGGCGCATCAGCGTGGCCAAGCGTGACGCGATGCTGATGGACATGGCGATGGCGCTGACAATCCCGCGGGCCGACGCCCGCACCACCATCCAGGTGCCGCTGGGCGAGGCGACGCTGGAAGCCAAGCATTACGAACCGATCTTCGACGCGCTGGCCGACGGGCCGCGCCGCATCGCCGAGCTGATCGACCTGCCGGAGGTGCGACGGGCAGGCGGCAACCTGTCGGCGGTGGAGATCGCCGGCATGCTGACCGGCTCCAACCAGGCGATCCCGGTGCCGAACCCACCAGAGCGGGCGACGCCGCTGCCGGGCGTGCTGGCCCACAACCGCGCTGCTGCTAACGAACTCGCCACCAGCGAGGGGCGCAAGAGCAGCGCCTTCGCCGCTTCGATCGGCGGGGCCGGCCTGCATGTCAGCACGATGGAGGCGCTGCTCTATGACGGCCTGTGCGAAGGCGTGCCGGAGACGCTGGACGCGCTGGTCGGCCACGCGATGCGCCGTCTGGCCGCGCCGGAAAATGCCGACGACGCCAGCCGCAAGGCCATCACCGACAGCATGGACTGGTGCCTGCGCAACAGCCTGCCGGTCTGGCGCAAGCTGGGCGTGATCGGATGACAGGGGCCGGTTGGGGCGGGCGTCAGCCCGGCGGCATCGCTCCGGCACGGGCGTCCTGCATGGGACGCTGTTCCGCCTGATGCCGCCACGCCATCGCCTCGTCCTCATCCTCCGCGCCGCTTTCCTCCGCGCCACCGGCCCAGGCCGGGACGACGGTCTGGCGCAGCTCGGCCAACGCGACCAGCGCTTCGCGGTCGCCGGCCGCGGCGGCGGCCTGCAGCCAGAGCGCGGCTTCGGCGGCATCGCGCTCCAAGCCGACGCCCTCGCGCAGGCAGAGGCCCAGGCGGTACTGGGCGGCGGGGTGGCCCTGTTCGGCGGCGGCGCGCAGCCAGCGCACCGCCTCGACTTCGTCGCGGTCGACGCCGCGGCCGTCGAGCAGGAGAAGGGCGAGGTTCACCTGGGCGGGGGCCGAATGCTGCAGAGCGGCCAGCCGGTACCACAACGCCGCCTTGGCCGGGTCGCACGGCACGCCGGCGCCATGTTCATGCATGAAGCCCAGGTTGTTCTGCGCCCCGACATCGCCCTTGGCGGCGGCACGGCGGTACCAGGACACCGCCCGGCGCGGGTCGGGCGGCACGCCGATGCCGTTGGCGAGCAGGAAGGCCAGCATGGTCTGCGCCGCGACATGGCCCTGACGGGCCGCGCGCCGGTACCAGGGCACGGAAGCGACGACATCGGACGTTCGCAGCATCTCCGCCAGCCGGTACTGCGCGTCGCTGTCGCCCAGTTCTGCTCTCATCCGGGTCCAAAGCGTGGGCATGGCAAGCGTGGACATGGCGCCGTTACCTTCGTCAATTGTCCCCCGGGGATCCGCAACACGAACAGCGCGCGAACCGGCTTTATTCCATTTGCCGCTTCGTTGTGGACCGTCCCGTCGCCCCGAGTCTGTCCCGCTGGCGGTCCCGGTTCAACCTCTCCAGCCGGCGGTCGAGGAATTGTCACGCCGGCGCCTTTGGTTAGGGATGACCATCCGTTCGTGCCCTGCTATACCCGAACGTATAAGGGGAAAGGTGTGGTGATGCAGAGGATTGCCGGCTGGATGCGGATCCGGAAGACGACATGGTCCGCTGCCGCCCTGGCCGCAGCGCTGGCGCTGGCCGCCTGCTCCTCCGCCCCGAAGCCGCCGCCGCCGACCACCATCCGGCTGACGGTGGTGGGGGCGAAGGCGCTGAACCCCGATCCCAGCGGCCGGCCGTCGCCGGTGATGCTGCGGCTCTACCAGCTCGGCCCCAGCGACGCCTTCGCCAACGCCGATTTCTTCCAGGTCATGGACCAGGACAAGGCGACGCTCGGCCCCACCCTGCTTGACCGGCAGGAACTTGCGGTGCAGCCCGACGGCCGGCAGACCGTGACGATCCAGCCCAAGCCGGACGTCAAGACGCTGGCCATTGCTGCCGCCTTCCGCGCCTATGAGGAAGCCGGCTGGCGCGCCCTGCAGCCGGTGGAGCCGAACAAGGCGAACAATTTCGTCCTGACCGCCAAGGGCAGCACCATCTCGCTGGTCCGGCAGGATGGCGAGGACGGCGACGCCACAGCCGCCGACGGCGAGGACAAGGGCGACAAACCCGACGCGGAGAAGCCAGCTGCGGACAAGCCCGCCGCTGAAAAGCCGGATGCCGAAAAGCCGAAGGCGGAAAAGCCCAGCGCCGAAAAGGCTGAAACTGCGCCGAAGGTCTCCACCGACCAGCCGCCCGTTGCCAAGCACAACCTGATCGTGAAGGGGCCGTCATGAGCGTCCGGCCGCCGCCCGACAAGAACCCGTTCGACGAACCGGACGACATCGACGCCACGGTGATGCAGCCGATGGCGTTCCAGCGCCCGTCCGCACCGGCCGGGGGTGCCGCCGCTGCCGCTCCGGCGGCCGGATTGGTACCGCCCGCCTTCGGCCAGGGTGCTGCGTCCTACGCCCCGTCCCCCTCGCCGACAGCCTTCTCGCCGCCCGCCTTCGCGTCGGCCAAGCCATCCACTCCGGCGGCATCCGCCCCTGCCGCCTCCGGCTTTGCTCCATTCTCTCCCGGTTTCCGGCCGCTCGACGATGCGACGCTGGCGGCGCTGACCGCTGTCAGCGACAACCCGCTGGTCACCGCCGCCGCCCCCATCCTGGCGACGGTGGTGCGGCTGCGCGACCTGCCCCAGCACCGCGACGTGGAGTCCCTGCGCGAGCGGGTGATCGCGGAGATGCAGCGGTTCGAGGCGGCGACGGTGCGCGCCGGGCTACCCGCCGCCCAGATCCGCAGCGCCGGCTATGCGCTGTGCGCGACGGTGGACGACGTGGTGCTGGCGACCTCCTGGGGCAACCAGAGCCTGTGGGCGCACAAGAGCATGGTCTCCACCATCCAGAAGGAGACCTGGGGCGGCGAGCGCTTCTTCGACCTGCTCGACCAGATGGCAGAGGCGCCCGACCGCCACCTGATGGAGCTGGAACTTTACTACCTCTGCGTTTCGCTGGGGTTCGAGGGCAAGTACCGCGTTCTGCCGCGCGGCTATAGCGATCTGGCGAAGCTGCGCGACCGGCTGTACCGCGTCATCCGCAAGCAGCGCGGCGAGGCGGAGCGCGACCTGTCGCCCCACTGGCGCGGGCAGGCCGACGGCTTCCGTCCGCTGGCGGCCACCATCCCGCTATGGGTTCCGGCGGTGGTGATCGTGGCGCTGCTGGCGGCGCTCTATGCCTGGTTCGTCTTCGCGCTCGCCGACCAGTCCGATGCCGCCTACCGCCGCTTGGCCGGGCTGATCCCGGACAAACCGGTGCAGGTCGTGCGGATCGAGGCGCCGGCCACCCTGCCCGCCCCGCCGCCCAGCCGGACCGTGGCCGACCGCGTCGCCGCGGCGCTGGCCGCCGACATCAAGGCGGGGCTGGTCGAGGTCAGCGGCGGCACCGATGGCCGCGTGCTGGTTCGCACCCGCCTGAACGTCTTCGCATCGGGCAGCGACCGCATCGAACCCCGCTATGTCGAGCTGTTCAAGCATGTTGCCGAGGCGCTGCGCTCCGAAAAGGGCCGCATCGCCGTGATCGGCAACACCGACAGCGTCGCCATCCGTTCGCTGCGCTTCCCGTCCAACCAGGAATTGTCGGAAGCGCGGGCCGACAAGGTGCAGCGGCTGATGACCGAGATTCTGGGCGCCGACGCCGCGAAGGACGGTGGAAGCCGCCTGAGCGCCGAAGGGCGCGGCGACACCGACCCGATCGCCCCCAACACGACGGCGGAGGGCCGGCAAGCCAACCGGCGCGTCGACATCGTGCTGGCGCCCTGACCGATGGCGAAACACCGATGCTGAAATCCATCCTCTCCGCCCTGACCTCCCGCTGGTTCCTGACGCTGGCCGCGGCGCTGTGCCTGGGCGCCATCGTCTGGTTCCTCGGACCGCTCGTCGCCGTGTCCGGCACCTTCCCGCTGGAGGATGCGACCATCCGGCTGGCGGTGGTGTTCGGCATCCTGCTGGTGTGGGCGCTGGCGATGCAATGGTCGCTGTACCGCCACCGCAGCGCCAACGACCGCATGGTACAGGCGCTGACCAAGGCGACGCCGGCCGCCAAGGGCGATCCCGATTCCGAAGCGGTCGGCCAGGAGACCGACCTGCTGCGCGGCCGGCTGCGCGAGGCGCTGGACCAGCTGCGCAAGGCGCGCTTCGGCGGTAAATGGGGGCAGCGCTATCTCTACCAGCTTCCCTGGTATCTTCTGATCGGCGCGCCGGGGGCGGGCAAGACGACGGCACTCGCCAACTCCGGCCTGCGCTTCCCGCTGGCCGCGGAGATGGGGCGGGCGGCGCTGCGCGACGTCGGCGGCACCCGCAATTGCGACTGGTGGTTCACCGACGAGGCGGTGCTGATCGACACCGCCGGCCGCTACATCACCCAGGACAGCCAGCCGGCCATCGACGGCAAGGTGTGGAAGAACTTCATCGCCCTGCTGAAGCGCCACCGCCCGCGCCAGCCGGTCAACGGCATCCTGCTGGCCGTCAGCCTCGCCGAGCTTGCCGCCTGGAGCGAGCCGGAGCGCAAGGGCCATGCCGAGCAGCTGAAGCTGCGGCTGAAGGAGCTGCGCGGACAGGTCGGATCGCGCGTGCCGGTCTATGTGCTGCTGACCAAGGCCGACCTGATCGCCGGCTTCGCCGAGTTCTTCGACGACCTCAGCCGCGAGGAGCGCGAACAGGTGTGGGGCGTCACCTTCCCGCTGGACGACGGCAGGAAGGGCGACGACGCCCCGGTCTATCGTTTCGGCGAGGAGTTCGACGCGCTGACCGGCCGTATCGCCCGCCGTGTGCTGGATCGCGTCCATGGCGAATCCGACATCCAGCGCCGGTCGCTCGACACGCTGTTCCCGGCGCAGATCGCCGCGCTGAAGCCGGCCATCGCCGACCTGCTGATGGTGATCTTCGAGCCCAACCGCTACGAGGAGCGGGCGCTGCTGCGCGGTGTCTATCTGACCAGCGGCACCCAGGACGGCGCGCCGGTGGACCGGCTGTCGGAAATGGTGGCGGGGTCCTTCGGGCTGGAGCGGCCGGTGCTGCCGGCGGCCAGCGGCGGGCGCAGCTTCTTCCTGACGCGCACATTGCGCGAGGTGGTGTTCGCCGAGGCCGGGCTGGTCGGCGCCGACAGCGGGCTGGAGCGGCGGCGGCGACTGCTGCGCAGCGGGGCGATGGCGGCGATGCTGCTGGCCGGGCTGGCGGTCGCCGCCTTCTGGGCGAACAGCTTCGTCGGAAACACCGCGCTGGTCGCCGGGGTGGATGCCGCCGCCGCCAAGGCGCAGGCCGAGCTGGAGCCGCTCGCCGTCGCGCCGCGGTCGCTGACCAAGGTGGACGACACCGATTTCATCACCATCGTGCCGCCGCTGAACACGCTGCGCGCCATCCCCGCCGGCTGGACCGAACCGCCGCCGGTGGAGATGACCGGCGGCCTCTATCAGGGCGACCGGCTGGGCCGGCAGAGCGGGACGGTCTATGGCCGGGCGCTGAACGCCGTGCTGCTGCCGCGCGTCTTCCTGCGGGTGGAAGGGCAGCTGCGCCACGAGCGCGGCCGGCCCGAATATCTGTTCCAGGCGCTGAAGGTCTATCTAATGCTGGCCGGCAAGGGGCCGATGGACAAGGCACTGGTGTCGGAATGGATGGCGCTCGACTGGATGGCGTCGCTGCCCGGCCCCGCCTATGACGGCATCCGGCGCGACCTGCGCACCCATCTCGACGCCATGCTGGCCGCGCCGCTGCCCGCCATGTCGCCGGACGAGGCGCTGGTCGATGAGGCACGTCAGAGCCTGACCAACTATCCGCTGGCCGAACGCGGCTTTGCCATCCTGCGCGACCGTCCGGAGATCCAGGCGTTGGCCGACTGGCGGCTGGTCGACAATGCCGGGCCGCTGGCCGGGCGGGTGCTGATCCGCCCGTCGGGCAAGCCGCTGTCGGACGGCGTCCCAGGCCTCTACACCTATGACGGCTTCCACAAGGCGGTGCTGCCGGCGCTTCCCAAGGTCGCCAAGGCGCTGGTGGCCGAGAACTGGGTGCTGGGCCAGCCGAGCAGCGGACCGCAGGCCCTCGCCAGCGCGCAGCGGCTGGAACAGGGCATCCTCGCCGTCTATCTGGATCGCTACGCCCGCCAGTGGGACGAGATGCTGGGCGACGTGGTGATCGTGCCGCTGCGCAGCCTCAACCAAGCCGCCGACGTGCTGAACACGCTGTCCGGCCCGCAATCGCCGCTGAAGCTGTGGCTGACCGCCGTGGTTCGGCAGACCACGCTGGCGCCCGGCCCGAACGACAAACCGGCGGACGGCAAGGGGCCGGTGGCCGGCGGGCCGTTGGCTGGGGTGGCGCAGCAGGCGCAGGCGGGTGAGAAGGCGGTGGAGTCCACCGGCACCAACGCCGCCTATCTGGCGCGGCTGGCCGGCGTCTCGCTCCAGCCGGAGGGTCCGCCGCCGGGCCAGCCGATCAACGACCATTTCAAGGCTCTGCGCGAACTGGTGCAGGGCGAAGGCGGCGCACCGCCGAAGCTGGACGAGTCACTGAAGTTGCTGGGCGAGCTGTATCAGCAGATCGCGCGGGCCGCCAACGCGCCCGACCAGAACGGCGCGCTGCTGGCCGGTCTGGCCGGCGGTGGCGACAAGGGAGCCGTGGCGGCCCAGCTGCGCACTCTCGCCCGCGACCTGCCCGACCCGGTCGGCGGCATGGTCGCCACCGTGGCGCAGAGCGCGGCGACGGTCAGCGCCGGCGGTGCGCGGACGCAGATCAACAGGGCGTGGCAGTCAACCGTCCTGCCCTTCTGCCGGGCGGCGCTCGACAACCGCTTCCCCATGGTGCCGAACAGCCCGGTCGACGTGACCTCGGCCGATTTCGCCAAGCTGTTCGCACCGGGCGGCATGATCGACCAGTTCTTCAACACCAACCTGCGCCCCTTCGTCGACATGACGGTCAGCCCCTGGGCGTGGCAGAAGGTGGATCAGGTCGATCTGGGCATCCCACCCGCCGTGCTCGACCAGTTCGAGCGGGCGGCGCGCATCCGCGACAGCCTGTTCCCGGCCGGGGCCACCGCCGCCAAGGTGGTGTTCGAGATCACGCCGGTGGAGTTGGACGCCAAGGCAACCCAGGTGGCGATGGACATCGACGGCCAGACGCTGATCTATCAGCACGGCCCGCCCCGCCCGCAGGTGATGAAATGGCCGGGGGCGGAGGGCACCAGCAGCGTGCGCCTCGGCTTCGGCCCGCCGCTGCCGGGCGAACCGGCCGGCATCTCGCGTCAGGGTCCCTGGGCCTTGTTCCATTTCCTCGCCGACGGCAAGCTGGAGTCCACGCCGCAGCCCGACCGCTTCACCTTCTCGGTGACGGTGGGCACCCGCAAGGCGGTCTTCGCCCTGCGGGCCGACAGCGTGAACAACCCCTTCGGCAAGAACCTGCTGGAGAGTTTCCGATGCCCGACGGCGCTGTAGGCGGCGTGCTTCCCGGCCCCATCGGCCCCTATCGGGTCGAGGGGGTGCTGGGCCAGGGTGCGATGAGCGTGGTCTACCGCGCCACCGACGGGCGATCCGGACAGCCGGTCGCGCTGAAACTTCTGCGCGCTGAGCTGCTGGCGGCGGCGGAACGCAACGCCGTCCTCGCCCGCTTCGGGCGGGAGGCGCAGATCGGCCTGAAGCTGGACCACCCCAACATCGTCCGGGTCCATGACTACGGCACCTTGGACGCCGCCCAGGGCGACGCGCCCTACCTCGCCATGGAGCTGATCCAGGGGCGGGAGCTGAAGCAGTATCTGGAGGCCGACACCCCGCTGTCGGTGCAGCAGGGCGGCGCGCTGATGGCGGCGGTGCTGGACGCGCTGGCCTTCGCGCATGCCCGCAACGTCATCCACCGCGACATCAAGCCGGCCAACATCGTGGTGCAGGAGGATTTGACGCCGAAGCTGGCCGATTTCGGCATCGCGCAAATCTCCTCCTCCGACCTGACCCAGGCCGGCGACCTGCTGGGCACCCCCGCCTACATGGCACCGGAGGTGCTGCGCGGGGAGAAGGCCGACGCGCGCAGTGACCTGTTCTCCGCCGGGGTGGTGCTCTATTACCTGCTGGCGCAGCGGCGGCCCTTCTCCGGCTCCGTCGCCACGGTGATGCAGCAGATCCTGTTCGTCGAGCCGCCGCCGCCGTCGCACGGCAATCCGGAACTGCCGCCGCCCTTCGACACGGTGATCCTGAAGGCGCTGGCCAAGGCACCAGCCGATCGCTACGCCAGCGCCGCGGAGTTCGCCGAGGCGCTGCGCCACGCGCTGGCGGTTGCCAGCACCATGCGGGTGGCGGTACCCACAGCCGAGCAAACCCTGTTCAATGCCGAGGTTCCGACCGTCGCCCCCTTGCGCGACCGCGACGCGCTGGCCGCCGCGCTGGAAGCGGCCCTGCGCGCCATCCCCGGCCAGCCGCTGGACGCCCGCAAGCTGACCGAACTGCTGGACATGCTGGCCGACTGGCAGGCGGGCAGCGGCGGCGACGCCCAGCGCTGGCAATCGGTGCTGCTTGGCGCCGGGATCGAGCCGCTGACCGAGCTGATCGTCGCCTCCACCCCGGCGCCGCGCGCCGCCCCTGCCAGCCAGCGGCGCGACTGGATGCCGATGGTCCGGCTGTTCGCGGCGATGACGCGCGCGCTGGCCGGCACGCCGGCGGCGGATCGGGCGAAGATGGCGGCGGCCCGCATCGCCTTCGACCTGTCCGGCCGCTTCTTCCTCTATTCCGGCGAACTCAACCGCGTGCTGATGGACGGCGACAACCCGGACATCCAGATGCTGTCGCTCGACTTCCTGCGGCTGGAAATCCTGCAGCACGCGCTGGAGGAGCTGGGCGCCGAGGCCGAACTGGCGCAGAGCCGCAGCGCCATGCTGATGTTCGCCGTGCAGGTCATCCGCAAGGTGACGCAGATCCTGCGCGCCTGCACCGACGGCAACGACGGGCTGGCCCGCTTCGGCGTCGCCATCATCCTCGCCAACATCGAGGAGCTGATCGTCATGGCGCAGCGCCTTTTCGAGACCGGCGGCCAAGCGACCGGCGGCCTGCCTCAGGACGCGGTGGCCGAGTTCATCGCCGCCGCCGGCCGCTTCGCCAGCCTGTCGGTTGAAGAGCTGCGCGGCGAGGTCGCGACCGGAGCCGGCACGGCGGAGAGCTTCGCCGCCCGGCTGCGCGGCGTCGGCCAGCTCTATCTGTTCGCCACCCGGCTGACGGCGCCCGATTGCGCGGCGCTGATGCACAGCCTGTCGACCATGCTGTATGGCCTCGTCGCCGGGCTGACCGCCGATCTGGGCAATGCGCCGGTCGGCGACACCGGCGCACGAAGCCGTCTGGTGGCGCTGGCGGAGATGGCGAGCGGGCTCGGCTGGAGCGAGGTGGAGCGGATCGCCCTGACGGCCCTGCGCCGCTGGGCAGTGGCCGGCGTGGCGGCATAACGGGCGGAATGGAGGCAGAGGAGCGGATGAACGACACCCTGACGAACCGCCTGGAGATGGTCCTGCGCAATGACCTGTCCGAACTGGAACGGCTGGCCGCCGCGGTGGACGAGTTCATCGAGCGCAACGACCTGCCCCCCGCCCTCGCCTTCAAGTTCAACCTCTGCTTCGACGAACTCATCACCAACACCGTGTCCTACGGCTATGGCGATGCCGGCCCGCACGAGATTCTGGTGCGGATGGAAGCGGACGGCACCGAGCTGCGGGCGGAGGTGGAGGACGATGCCGACGCCTTCGACCCCTTCGCCGAAGCCCCACCCCCGGACCTGACCAGCGACGTCGGCGACCGCCGCGTCGGCGGCCTTGGCGTGTTCCTGGTCCAGAAGACGATGGACCACGCCAGCTACCGGCGCGAGGGCGACCGGAACCTGATCCTGCTGTCCAAGAGCATCGGCTGAGGGCCGCGGGGCTGAAGGCTTTCGAAAAGACGCAACCGGAAGCGGCAGCGCACTCTGCAAAACTCACTTCAAAAAATCGTCATCTATGCCTTGTCGACCTTACGGTTCGACCCAAAAGCCGGCAGTCCGGGCAAGTCCCCATCGTCGATAAGGTCATATTGATGGCCTTGCGGACTTCCCGCGGTTTTCATCGAATGTCGGCAAATTGCCTTCCATGACAATCCAGCAAAGCAGAGCGTTTCGCTCTGCAACAACCCGACACATGACAAGCCGGGCAAATTCTTGCAATATTGGGGATAGCCCCAGGTTGCGGGCGGGATCGGCCATTCAGGCTTCTCGCGGCGGGATCGGGGCAATGCCATGGAAGGCAAACGCTAACGTGTGGAGTCGACGCATCATGACCGGGTCGCAGTGCCAAGAGGCACGCCTGCGTCTTGGCTGGTCGACACGGATGCTGGCGAACAAGGCCGGCGTTCCGTGGTACGCCGTGATGAATCTCGATTACGGAACGGGCGAGGTCGACCCGGCCATCGTCGATGCCCTCGCCCGCGCCTTCAAACAGGCCGGCTTGGAGTTGCGCTGAGCCCAATGCCTCTCTCCCGCCCCGGGAGAGAGCTTCCCGTTCATTTCGTTTTTCCGGCAGTCTTTCCAGCTTTGCCCTTTTCCGCCGGGCGGTCGATGTGTTTGGCCGATTCGGTATCGGGGGTGATCGGTTTGCCGGTGTCCGACACCGCCTTGGCTGCGTCGAGCGGATCGGCGATGTCGCGGTCGGGTTCGTTGGACAGCACATTGCTGCTGGCGGGTTTCTGGTCTGCCATGGGATGGCTCCTTCGATAGGGTCTCGCACACCACAACAGCCCGGCGCGACGGAAGTCCCCTAGTCGCCGATCCCCTTCTGCGCCAGCACCAGGAAGACCTTCTCCTCCAACTGGTCGGGCGTGAAGGGCTTGGCGATGTAACCGCTGACCTGATGGGCGAGCGCCTTCTTCACCGCCTCCAGCGTCGCCAGCGCGGTGACCATCAGGAACGGCAGGTCGCTGCGGGACTCGCGGACCTGCTTCAGCAGGTCGAGACCGCTCAGACGCGGCATCATCCAATCGCAGATGATCAGGTCGTAGGCGGTCCCATCGGTCTGGAAACGCTCCAGCGCCTCCTGCCCGTCGGCGGCGCTGTCGACATGGCCGATGCCGAGGTCCTGCAGGACGGAGGCGACCAGGGCGCGCGGCCCGGCCTCGTCATCCACCACCAGAACGCGCTGCGCGGCGAGGTCGATGAAGGGCACGCCCACCATCGCCAGCGATTGCCGAAGCCAGTTCGCCCGCGCCGTCCGTTCCTTCGCCCCCGGCGCGTTCAGCAGCACATGGCGGACGAAGCGCGGGCGGTGGCAGTGGCGGTAGAGCACACGGGCCACCGCCAGCCGGCTCTTGCCGCTGCAGATCGCCCCCTCCCCCGCCAGCCGGACGATGTCGAGCACGCTGTCCACCGGCGGATCGTCCTTGGCCTGGATCAGCGGGGCCAGCACGCGCTGGGTGCGCAGAAAGGCGTTCTGGATGTCGTCGAGCTGGCCGCCGAGATACTCCCGCTCCTCCTCCGGGAAGGCGCTGGACAGCACCATGCGCTGCACCTCCGCCAGCCCCTTCAGCTTCTCGTTCCGGTCCTTCCAGCAGTCCAGCAGGCGGCCGGCGAAGTCGCGGCTGTCGAAGAAGCTCTTCAGGTAATCGGTCACCGCCTTGGCCGCGGAGGGCGACAGCGGCATCTTCTGAAGCACGAACAGGATGCGCAGCTTCTGCATGAAGTTGCGGCCGCGGGTGATCTCCGGGACCGTATCCTCGTTGACCAGCAGGGCGGTGCGGCGCTGAAGGGCCGCCTCGGTGCGGGCGCCGCCGACATAGGCGCCCTCGCGGTCGCGCAGGCGGGCGGACAGGTCGCTCAGCGCCAGGATCTCGCGCTGCACCGCCTCGATGCCGAACATGTCGCCGGCGCTGGCGATGGTGAAGCAGGCGGGCTTGGCCATCTCGCGGCGGAAGGCGGCGGCCAGCGCGTCACGCAGCCCCGGCATCGGCACCCGGCGCATCAGCGCGTCGAGCCGCCGGAACACCGGCGGGGCCTCGTCCGGCATCGGCCGGTCGGCGGCGATCAGCGTCACGATCAGGTCGATCAGCGTGACGAAGGGCGCATCGCGCGCGCAGGAGGCGGTGCCGGCATCGCTCAGCAGGATTTCGCCCAGCAGCCGTTCCAGCGGCGCCAGCGCGTCGGGATGCTCGGTGGTTTCCGCCAGATCGAGCAGCGATTCGGCCTTCTCGGCGAAGTTGCGGCAGGTGGCGATGTGCTGGGTGACGGCGGCGTCGAGCAGGAAGCGGCCGAGGAAGCCGCCGACCGACAGCAGTTCCGCCGCCGTGCCGGGATAGGCGTCGGGCAGGAAGTCGGGCGGCGGGTTTTCCTTCAGCCGCTCGCGCGACAGCCGGGCGATCTCGTTGACCAGCGGGGTCATCGCGCCTTTGCGGTCCATCGCCCGCTCGGCTTGGGTCAGGATGGCGACGAAGGTGGCGGTGTTGGACAGCGTCGTCTGGTGGCGCGGGTGGTGCAGCAGTTCCGTCGCGGTCAGCGCGTTCTCGTCCAGGAAGCGGCGGCAGAAGCGGCCGACGCCGTCGCGGCCGGCGGGCGTGTAGAAGTCGGCAGGCTCGCGGCAGGCGGCGGAGGCCGTCCCCTCCGCCTCGTCCGGCGCTGACTCCGCTGCCGGTCCCTTTGCCGGAGAGTCGTGACGGGACGCCTCCATCCCCGCCCTCACAAGGCCAGAAGATCGCGGAGCGCGGCCAGCAGCCGTTCCGGCGTCACCGGCTTCATCACGATCTGCCGCCCCTCCTGCGCCGTCAGCCCGGCCGCCGTCTCGCGCGAGGCATAGCCGGTCAGGAACAGGATGGGCAGAAGCTGGTTGCGGGTCTCCAGCGCGCGGGCCAACTCCAGACCGTTCATCCGCGGCATCGACACGTCGCTGACCACCGCGTCGAACAGGCCGCCGGCCTCGTCGTAGCGGGTCAGCGCCTCCTGCCCGTCAGACGCCTCCACCACCGTGCAGCCGGCCTCCTCCAGCACGAGGCGCAGATAGCGGCGGACCGAGTCCTCGTCATCGACCAGCAGGATGACCGCCCCTTCTCCCTCGGCGACGTGCAGCGGGTCGAGCCCGGCCGGTTCGGCGGGCGTATCGACGGCCGGCAGATAAAGGGCGAAGGTGGCGCCGTGCCCGGTCTCCCCTGCCATGTCCTCCAGCTCAACGGCACCGCCCGACTGCTGCGCCGTGCCGTAGACCATCCACAGGCCGAGCCCGGTGCCCTTCCCCGGTTCCTTGGTGGTGAAGAAGGGCTCCCAGATGCGGTCACGGATCTCCGCCGGGATGCCCGTGCCCCGGTCCGTCACGCGGATCACCACGTAACGGCCGGGCTTCAGACTGCGATGGCGGGCAAAGAAGGCGTCGTCGGGCGTCTCCACCGCCAGGGCGATGGTCAGGGTACCGCCGTGGGGCATGGCGTCGCGCCCGTTCAGCGCCAGGTTCAGCAGCGCCTGATTCAGCGTGACCGGGTTGACCAGCACATGCGCGCCCTCATCCTCCGCCAGGATCGCCACATCGATGCCGGCGCTGAGCAGCGGTTTCAGGAAGACGCGCAGGTCGCGCACCAGCGGCGCGACGGCCACCACCTCGCGTTCGTCGGTGACGCGGCGGTGGGAGAAATCCAGAAGCTGGCCGGTCAGCGCCGCCGCCCGTTCGGATGCCTTGGCGATCTCCTGCACGCAGGTCAGCACGCGGTCGGGATCGGCGGGGTTGCGTTCCGCCAGCCGGGCGAAGCCGCCGATGGCGGTCAGCATGTTGTTGAACTCATGGGCGATGCCGCCGGCCATCCGGCCCACCGCCTCCATCTTCTGGGCGCGCTGCAGCTCGCCCTCGACCCGGCGACGGTCGGTGATGTCGTTCAACACCAGCAGCACCGCCGGCCCGCCGGAATAGACGGCCTGGCTGGCAGCGACCTCCAGCCGGCGGCGCTCGCCGTCGGGGCGCAGGGCGTCGCATTCCAGCCGCTGCTCCTCGCCGTCGGCGGCACCGGAGAGCATCGTCGCCAGCGCGTCGCCATCCTCCAGGAAGCCGGCGAGCGGCAGGTCTTCCAACGCCTCGGCTGCCATGCCCAGGATCGCGGCGGCGGCGCCGTTGGCGAAGCGGATGGCGGCGCGGTCCCAGATGACGATGCCGTAGGGCGCCAGTTCCACCAGTTGGCGGTAGCGCAACTCGCTTTCGCGCAGGGCGGCGACGGTCCGTTCGAGGCGGGCGGTCTGGTCGGCAAGCTCCTGCTCCCGCGTCTTCAGCTCGGTGATGTCCATCAGGATCTTCACCACGCCGCCGGTGCCGGTGGCATGCTCGCTGATACGGTACCAGCGCCCGTCGGACAGCCGGCCGTCGACCGGAGCGGAATGCTGCAGGTGGCGGGTCAGCCGCTGCTCCACCCAGGCGCCGATGTCGTCCGCGCCCTCCAAACCGCCACGCTCGGCCGCCGCGCGCAGGATCTCGGCAAAGCTGCGGCCGGGGGTCAGCATGTCGGCGATGGTGGGATAGGCGCGGCGGTACTGCTCGTTGCAGATCAGCAGCCGGCCGTCGGCGCTGAACAGGACGAAGCCTTCGGACACGCTGTCGATGGCATCATGCACCACCGCCTGCATGAAGCGCGCCTCCACCAGCGCCAGCGTTTCGACGGTGGCATCGACGCCGCAGCCGCGATAGCCGCGGAAGCGCCCGTCGGCACTGCGCACCGGATCGGCGCTGAGCCGCAGCACGAGGTCGCGGCCGTCCACCCCCTCGAAGCTGACCTCCAGGTCGCGGAAGGGCCGGCCGGCCTCGATGTCGGCACGGTATTCGGCCCAGGTCGCCTCGTCGGCGACCAAGGTCCCCAGGTCGAACAGCGAATCGCCGAACACCGTCCGCGGATCGCAGCCGAGCAGAGCCGTCAGCCCGCCCGACAGCGACAGATAACGGTGGTCCGACCCGGTTTCCCAGAACCAGCCGGGGGAGACGGCGGCAAAGTCGCGGGAACGGGCGCGCAGCCCCTCCAACTCGTCCCGCGCCTGGAGCAGGGCGGCGTCGGAGCGGGCCAGGGCCGAGGCGGCGGACCCGGCACGAACCGCGCTCCACAGGGACAGCCCGCCGGCGACCGCCAGCGCGGCGGCGGCCGGCAGATCGATCCGGCCGGATACGGACAACGCCAGAAGCGTGCCGATGCCGGTCAGCCCGGCCAGGGCGCCGGGAAGCGAGGCGGAAAGACGGGACGGCCCGGTCACCGGTTCAGCGGCACCCGCAGTGCGGAGCGGTCGGTCGGTGTCTGCAACGTCCACAAAGCCTCCGTCGGTCCGGAAGATCGTCCGGCAGCAATGCCGCCGAACTGTCCCGTCTTAGAAGGTCAGGCGTTAACAGCAGGTTTAGCACCCCAGCTTTGGCACGGATGCGACAGCCTGAAGCAGTTCCGGCGACCGGCGGGAGATCCGGGATGCGACGGTGCCCGTATCAACGGGTTGACGTTGAAAAGCCGGTGAGTTTCGCAAGGAAGGACCCCACCATGCCCCCCGCCACTCCCCCCGCTACTCCCACTGGCGCCCCGAAGGCCGACGT